>NZ_JATABH010000010.1:0-132811 GCF_036533775.1 Vibrio sp. M260112
GATCCCTAAAAAGTTAAGGGCGATGCGAGAGCGAGTGAAGCGCTACATTCTGCCAGAGCGAAAAAAACGGCCCAAATCAAGGACCGTTCGTATGAATAAGACTCGCTATCCAGTTCGTTCCAAACACGTTAAGTGATAGGAGTTAACCCGAAGGTGGCTTTTTAACTAATTGGTACTTACGCTTGAGGACGCATCGCAGGGAATAAGATTACGTCACGGATTGTATGAGTATTGGTAAATAGCATCGCTAGACGGTCGATACCAATACCTTGACCAGCTGTTGGTGGTAGACCGTGCTCAAGAGCGGTGATGTAGTCTCCATCGTAGTACATTGCTTCATCGTCACCTGCATCTTTTGCATTTACCTGAGCTTTAAAACGCTCATCTTGGTCTTGTGCATCGTTAAGCTCAGAGAAGCCGTTTGCTACTTCACGACCACCAATGAAGAACTCAAAACGGTCAGTAAAGAACGGGTTATCATCACTACGACGAGCCAACGGAGAAATGTCCGCTGGGTAACCAGTAATGAAGGTAGGTTGAATTAGCTGAGGTTCTGCTGTTTCACCAAAGATCTCTTCAAGTAACTGACCACACGTCCAGAAAGTTTCCACTTCAACATGAACAGACTTGGCAATCGCAACCATCTTGTCGCGATCTTGAAGATCCGCTTCCGTTAGAGCTTGAATTTCTGCATGCTCAGGGTTGTAATGTTTGATCGCTTCAAACATGCTCATACGAGCGTATTTACCACCAAACTCAACCGTTTCATCACCGTAAGGCATTGATGTCGAACCTAGCACGTCCATCGCAACCGTACTTAACATCTCTTCAGTCAGATCCATCAGATCTTTGTAATCAGAGTATGCTTGGTAGAATTCCATCATAGTAAATTCAGGGTTATGACGTGGAGATAGACCTTCGTTACGGAAGTTACGGTTGATCTCGAATACGCGATCAAAACCACCAACAACTAAACGCTTTAGATATAGCTCAGGCGCAACACGCAAGTACATGTCGATGTCGAGTGCATTATGGTGAGTAACGAATGGACGAGCCGTCGCACCACCAGGAATAACATGCATCATTGGTGTTTCAACTTCTAAGTAGCCTTTTGAGCTCATAAAGTTACGAATCGCTGAAACCAGTTTAGAACGAATGATGAATGCTTCACGAGAATCTTGGTTAACAATAAGATCAACATAACGCTGACGGTAACGCATCTCTTGGTCAGTCAGACCGTGGAACTTCTCTGGAAGTGGACGAAGTGCCTTAGTTAGCAATTCGTATTCTTCCATGTTCACGTAAAGATCGCCTTTACCAGATTTATGTAGCGCACCTTTAACACCAACGATATCGCCGATATCAAGACCTTGGTATTTGTCTTTTAGAACTTTTTGAACGTCTTTATCTGCGTATGCTTGGATACGGCCAGACGTTTCTTGAATCACTAGGAACGGACCACGCTTAGCCATGATACGGCCTGCAACCGCGACGACATGGTTTAGCTCTTCTAGCTCTTCCTTGGTCTTTTCACCGAACTCTTTTTGAAGGTCGCCCGCTAGCGCGTCACGACGGAAGTCGTTTGGGTGGCCGTTTGCTTTACAGCTCTTACGGATCTCGTCCAATTTAGAGCGGCGTTCTGCAATCAGCTTGTTTTCTTCTTGTACGTTGTCGTTTTGAACAGCATCAGTCATTTTCGATGTATCCTGTTTCGTAAGTGTCGGTGAAAAGCTTAAAGACCTGATTTCAGGCTAGCTTCAATAAATTTATCTAAATCGCCGTCAAGAACCGCTTGAGTATTACGGTTTTCAACGCCAGTACGTAAATCTTTAATGCGAGAATCATCCAATACGTAAGAACGGATTTGACTCCCCCAACCAATGTCAGATTTAGCGTCTTCGTTCGCTTGTTTTTCCGCATTTTGCTTCTGAATCTCTAGTTCAAAAAGCTTGGCGCGAAGCTGCTTCATTGCTTGGTCTTTGTTCTTATGTTGAGAACGGTCATTCTGACACTGCACAACCGTATTGGTTGGTACGTGAGTAATACGTACCGCAGATTCTGTCGTGTTGACGTGCTGACCACCAGCACCAGATGCACGGTAAACATCAATACGCAGATCAGCAGGGTTAATGTCGATCTGGATGTTGTCATCAATCTCAGGATAAATAAACGCAGAAGCAAACGAAGTATGACGGCGGCCACTTGAATCGAATGGCGATTTACGAACTAAACGGTGAACACCTGTCTCGGTACGTAACCAACCATAAGCGTACTCACCAGAAATCTTAACCGTCGCGCCTTTTAGACCTGCAACTTCGCCTTCTGATACTTCAATAACCTCAGTTTTAAAGCCTTTTGCTTCAGCCCAACGCAAGTACATGCGCAGCATCATTGAAGTCCAATCTTGCGCTTCTGTACCACCAGAGCCTGATTGCAAATCAATGTAGCAATCCGAAGCGTCATGGTCTCCAGAGAACATGCGACGGAATTCTAGCTTTTCTAACTTAGATTCAAGCTCAGCAAGTTCAGGCTCGATCTCATCAAACGTTTCTTGATCTTCTTCTTCTACAGCCAGCTCAAGTAGCCCTTCAACATCTTCCACACCTTGAATGAGAAGGTCGATAGTTTCTACAACCGCTTCCAATGATGAACGCTCTTTACCTAGTGCTTGAGCACGTTCAGGTTCGTTCCATACATCTGGCTGTTCTAATTCTGCGTTGACTTCTTCTAGACGCTCTTGTTTTGCGTCATAGTCAAAGATACCCCCTCAGGATATTCGTGCGCTCAGACACATCCTTTAGGCGGTTTTTAATAGGATTGATTTCAAACATGTTTGCTCAACATTTATGAGTAGAATTTAACCGAGGAATTGTACTCAAAAGTGTGATGAAGATACAGGAATTTTTTATCGCTGCATAAAAACTCAAATGCAAAAAAAATCCCCTGTCACGCCTTACGCGACAGGGGATTGTTAACTAGATAAGATGAGAAATTATGCGTTCTCTTCCGCCAATACTGGCTGTTCAACTTTGCCAACAAATAGCATTGCAACCATAGCCACAACCGTTGGTAGTAACCAACCCATACCGATATCAAATAACGGCAACATGTTTAGTGCTGATACATCAACACCCGCAACCTTCGCAGCGTCGATCAATGCAAACAGTAAAGAAACAAGGATCACCACACGGTATGCCGCTTTAGGGTTTGGTAATTTCTTGCGAAGGAAAGTCAGTGCAACCAACGCAATAGCAACTGGGTATAGTGCGAATAGAACTGGTACCGACAGAGCGATCAGTTGTGAAAGACCCACATTAGCAACAACCGCACAGGCTACACCGTTGATAATAACCCAAGTCTTGTATGAAATTGGCGTCAGTGAACTAAAGTAATCTGAACACGCTGACACAAGACCAATAGCCGTTGTCAAACACGCTAACAATACAATCACAGAAAGCACAAGCTGACCGTAAGGACCAAACAGAGACTGCACATAGAGGCTCAAGATCACGCCACCGTTATCTGCACCTGATGCAACCGTTGCACTTGTCGCACCAAGATAGAACAGAGATACGTACACAAATGTCAGGCCAGCCGCAGCAATACAAGCTGCACTGATCAAGTACTTAGACGTTGCTTTTTGCTCTGTAATGCCTTTCTGGCGAAGTGCATCAACAATCAATACACCGAACATTAATGAGCCGAAGGTATCCATGGTGTTGTAACCTTCAAGGAAACCTTTTTGCAACGGATGAGTAAGATATTCGCCCTGAGCCGCGATTAACTGACCTTGTGGATCAATGAATACCGCAACAGCCAATACGATCAGACCTAGGAACAAGACAGGTGTTAGAACTTTACCAATCACATCAATCAGCTTGCCTTGTGACCATGCAAAGAACATAGCAACAGCAAAGAAAAGGATTGAAAATAGAGTCAGATGAGACTGCGCCGCGTCAGCAAAGAAAGGTTTCACCGCCATTTCGTATGCAACCAAGCCTGTACGTGGTGCCGCGAATGCTGGGCCAATGATGATAAAAATCAACACAGCCATAATCATGGCACCGCGTTGCGGAAGATCCTTAGTCAGATGCTCCCACGAGCCTCCAGCAACTGCAATAGCAACGATAGTAATAAGAGGTAGACCTACTGCAGTTAGAAGAAAGCCTGACATTGCAGGAATAACGTTTTCACCAGCCAATTGACCAGCTAGAGGTGGAAAGATGATGTTACCTGCACCCAAAAAGAAAGCGAATAGCATAAAGCCTACCGCAAGAATATCTGTTAATTTTAAAGTCTGATTCACTGTCGACCCTTTACTTATAATCTAATGAATGTTGTGTTTGTTGGATGGTCAATAATTGCCGTCCACTCTTTAAATTAAGGCGCGCATAATGACGAAAACCTCATCAACTCGCAACCCAAAGGCGAAAAACACCATATAAATTTATAATCACAAGTAAAAAGCAGCATATATCACTACATCAAACAGATTGAATAGTCGTATAAACTAGCCAAAAACCGTTACACACCGAGAACAAACAGCACAATAAACCACACAAATTATTAACAACAGATCAATTAACTCAAAAAACAATCAATTGACGATAAAGATAAAATTAATGAATAAAACTAAAAGCTTTGAGTTCAAACAATTTAAAATTGATGGCGGCTATTCTGGCATGCCAGTAAGTACTGATGGAGTCTTACTTGGTGCGTGGATGGATCTTAGCGAGTGCGCATCACTACTCGATGTGGGCACGGGAACAGGTCTACTAAGTTTGATGTGCGCTCAACGTAAACCGACATTGTCTATCGAAGCGATCGACATAGAAAAAAATGCCATTGCAGCCGCGAATTTTAACTTCTTATCTTCGCCTTGGTCTGATCGAATAACACTCCATCATAACGATGTTCTCAAACATCAATTTGATCGTAAATTCGATGCCATCATCTGTAATCCACCTTACTTTAATAATGGAGAACAAGCAGTAAATAGCGCTCGGGCCTTGGCGAGACACACCGACAGCTTAAATCACACTCACCTCATTGAGCGCTGTTGGTCACTGCTAACCCCGACAGGTTGTGCCAGTTTTGTTCTACCGATTGTTGAAGGTGAACACTTTATCGCTATCGCGCTATCGCTCGGTTGGTCTATAAAAAGATGCTGCTCTATCAAACCAACCACCAACAAGCCGGTGAGCCGATTATTATTTGAACTGAGTAAACAATCCGTTGCGACCCAATATCAAAACCTGACAATTCACCAAGCTACTGGCTATTCAAGTGAGTTTATTGACCTAACCAAAGACTTTTATCTCAAGATGTAAAAAATAAGGTGTGATCCTTATCACCGATCACTCTATAATACGTCCCCTTAAATTATTGCTCACACCAACTCGCTTGTGGAGACATCATAGTGATCAGAAATTTTGCTGAATTAGAGTTAGATCCTAATCTACTCCTCGCAATTGAAGAAATGGGTTATGACCGCCCGACACAAATTCAGGCTGAAGCGATCCCACAAGCTTTAGATGGCCGTGACGTATTGGCTTCTGCACCTACTGGCACAGGAAAAACAGCAGCATTTGTGCTGCCTGCATTGCAGTTTTTGCAAGATTTTCCGCGTCGTAAACCAGGGCCAGCGCGTGTTCTTGTCCTGACCCCAACCCGTGAGTTGGCAATGCAAGTAGCCGATCAAGCACGTGCGCTAGCGAAGCACACAAGCCTCAACATATTTACCATTACTGGTGGTGTTCAATACCAAGAACACGCAGATATTCTTGCAACAACTCAAGATATCGTGGTTGCGACACCAGGTCGTTTGATGGAATACATCGAATCTGAGCGCTTTGATTGTCGCGCGATCGAATGGTTAATTCTGGATGAAGCAGATCGCATGTTAGACATGGGCTTTGGTCCAACCGTTGATCGTCTCTCATCAGAATGTCGTTGGCGTAAACAGACCCTACTCTTCTCTGCCACATTAGAAGGCAAAGGTGTTGAGGGCTTCACAGCCGATCTACTTAATGATCCAGCACAAGTTGATGCAGAGCCATCGCGTCGCGAGCGCAAGAAAATTTCTCAGTGGTACCACCGCGCAGACGATATGTCGCACAAACTGGATCTCCTGAAGAAGATCCTTACCGAGCAAGCAGAACGCTCCATCGTCTTCTTGAAAACACGTGAACGTCTCGCCGAGCTGCGTGTCGAGCTGGAAAAAGCACAAATTGCTTGTGCTTGGATCCAAGGTGAAATGCCACAAGATCGTCGTAACAATGCCATCAGTCGCTTCCGCGATGGAACGGTAAACGTATTACTAGCAACTGACGTTGCCGCTCGTGGTATCGACCTTCCAGATGTGAGTCACGTCATCAACTTCGACATGCCACGCAGTGCTGATGTTTACTTACACCGTATTGGCCGTACTGCCCGTGCCGGTAAGAAAGGCAACGCAGTTTCTCTAGTAGAAGCCCATGACCAACCAATGATGGATCGTGTAGCACGTTACGTTAAAGAAGAGATCAAAGAGCGTTTCATTAAAGAGATGCGTCCTAAACATAAAAAACCTGTGTTTAAGAAAAAGAACAAAAAGAAAGATGACAAGAAAAAAGTAGCGGCAAAAGGTAAGAAGAAAGTCGCTAAGAAAAAGAAATAGTTTCGAGTTTCGAGTTTCGAGTTTCGAGTTTCGAGTTTCGAGTTTCGAGTTTCGAGTTTCGAGTTTCGAGAAAAGTTTGAAGGGTTGGCACTTAGTGCCAACCCTTTTCTTTTAAAGTCAGACAATTAGGCTCAAAAAAGAACTAAAAGCTAGCGACTAACTCGATTCTCGGAGCGAAGCGTTCTCGCAGGGCGAAGCCCGATCTCGACTCTAAAAATAGTTGGAGTTCTGGCAAGGCAATGAACAAATCCGGCCCCATGAGCATAGTCCACTATGTGATTGGGGTGAATTTGCGAAGTTAACGCAGTTATCACCCCAAATACGACGAAGATTAGTGTTCGCGTGTTGCGCGGAACTCCACATCTGGGAAACGCTCTTTCGCCAAATTCAGATTGACCATAGTTGGGGCGATGTAAGTCAGGTTGTCACCACCATCAAGTGCTAAGTTTGACTGGTTCTTACGCTGGAATTCATCCAGTTTCTTACCGTCTGTACACTCAATCCAACGTGCTGTTGCTACGTTAACGCCTTCATAAATCGCTTCCACGTTGTATTCTGCTTTTAAGCGAGCAACAACAACATCAAACTGCAGCACACCAACCGCACCAACGATAAGATCGTTGTTTTGTAGTGGACGGAAAACCTGTACCGCCCCTTCTTCTGAAAGCTGAACAAGTCCCTTTAGCAACTGCTTTTGCTTCAAAGGATCTTTCAAGCGGATACGACGGAAGAGTTCTGGAGCAAAGTTTGGAATACCAGAGAACTTAAGTGTTTCACCTTGAGTGAAGGTATCACCAATCTGGATAGTACCGTGGTTGTGAAGACCAATGATGTCACCCGCATAGGCATCTTCTGCACGTGAACGGTCACCTGCCATAAAGGTCACCGCATCAGAAATATTCACCTGCTTGCCAATACGTACATGGTTCATCTTCATACCTTGCTTGTAGGTACCAGAGACAATACGCATGAACGCGATACGGTCGCGGTGCTTAGGATCCATGTTCGCCTGAATCTTAAATACGAAGCCAGTGAAGTTCTCTTCACTTGCTTTCACTTCACGTTCATTAGCCTGACGTGACATCGGAGCTGGTGCCCATTCAGTTAAGCCATCCAACATGTGGTCAACACCAAAGTTACCTAGCGCGGTACCAAAATATACTGGCGTCAATTCACCCGCCAAGAACAGCTCTTTGTCAAATTCAGGGCATGCGCCAATAACCAACTCGAGCTCTTCACGTAGCTGCTCTGCAAGATCGCTACCAACGGCTTCATCAAGTTCTGGATTCTCCAACCCTTTAATGATGCGAGACTCTTGGATGGTATGGCCCTGACCCGTGCTATACAAAATGGTTTCGTCGCGATGGATATGGTAAACACCTTTAAACTCTTTACCGCAACCAATTGGCCATGAGATAGGTGCACAAGACATCTTGAGTTCACTTTCAACTTCGTCTAGCAGATCCATTGGGTCGCGGATATCACGGTCCAATTTATTCATGAAAGTAACGATAGGTGTATCACGTAAACGTGTTACCTCCATCAGTTTGCGAGTACGGTCCTCGACACCTTTCGCAGCGTCGATTACCATCAAACATGAATCGACAGCAGTAAGCGTGCGATAGGTATCTTCCGAGAAGTCTTCGTGTCCCGGCGTATCGAGTAGGTTAACGAGGCACTCATTGTAAGGAAACTGCATAACAGAGGTTGTTACCGAGATGCCACGCTCTTTTTCCATTTCCATCCAGTCGGACTTAGCGTGTTGAGCGGAACCGCGACCTTTAACTGTACCCGCTGTTTGGATCGCGCGTCCGAACAATAGTACTTTTTCTGTAATAGTTGTTTTACCCGCATCTGGGTGCGAGATGATTGCGAAAGTTCTACGCTTAGAAACTTCGCCAAGAAAAGGTGTATTTGACATGAGAGAGTCTTCTTCTGTCTATAAGCTAAAGAGGGCTATTACTCTAGCCCTAGCGGTTCGATTCAATTTTGCGCGGTATTTTCGCTTATATTGAACTGGGGAGCAACTTCATCAATGAAAATGAGCAAAAAAGCACTTCAAATTAGTTACAAATTAAAATATCAATAAATATGAGCTATAACTAAAGGAGTAGAGGGAACTGATCTGAACTATGGCTAAAAGCAAAAAAATTAACTCATTAGCTTTTCGGCAAGCTAAAACCGTTTTCTTGGTATCGGTGATATTGGGGATCTGTTTTAGCTTGTACCATATTTTGGTGGATCTCCATCAGGAGCAGAAGCGAATTCAAGAGCATTATCAGTTCAAGTTACTGCAAAATTACTCCAATGCGAGTCAAGCGGCTTATCACTTGAACCAATTGCTTGCTGAACAGGTAGCTTCCAGCCTGATGATGGATAATGCCGTATATAAAGTCCAAATTGTCGATGACTTTGGTGATACCTTAACTCAGAAAGAGCGCAATATTTCTCTGCAAAGCAAATTCACAGAAGCGCTATCCAGGTACCTAACACCCACTGCTCCCGTTTTTACTACAGACCTACATCAACCGAACTCTCATGTTGTGGTAGGTTCATTAAGCTTCTCAGTCAATGGCGCCTACATCGCGAAAAATTTCATTGCAAAGACAACGCAAATTCTACTGTTTGACCTGTTCCGTAACATCTTGCTGACCTCTATCTTGCTGATGTTTTTCTATCAGAAGTTGTCTAAACCTCTCGTGACACTTATTGAATGGGTCAGATCACTCCAAGACAATAAGAGTGATCTCCCGCCTCCAACTCAGTATCGCGATGATGAACTAGGTCAACTTGCTCAAACCTTCCATACACTTTGGAAGGACAGAGAAGCGGCCGAGGTTAAACTCAATCAACTCGCTTATTACGATTCATTGACTGGCCTTGCTAACCGCAGCCTGCTGTTACAGCTTTTGAGTAAAGCCATCGACGATGCCAATGGCAGTAAACAAGCTGGGACACTGTTCTACCTCGACTTAGATCGCTTTAAGACTATCAATGACTCTTTGGGGCATACCATAGGTGATAACCTTATCAAAGCCATCTCAAAACGTATTGAAGCTTGGTTGAAGACAGACTTCACGGCTGCGAGAATCGGCGGGGATGAGTTTGCCCTACTGTTACCTCACACAAATGCAGAAAAGGCTCACGAACTGGCTCAGCAATTACTGGCACTCGTCTCTAATCCTTATTCTATTGATGATCACCAACTTTACTGCACCGTTAGTGTTGGTATCGCCGTTTTCCCTTCGGTGGGCAGCACGAATATCGATGTTTTGCGTCAAGCCGATACCGCACTCTACCGCGCCAAAGTCGCAGGCCGTAACAAATACATGTTTTACGAACCAGAGATGCAAGCACAGGTCGAGTCGTTTCTGGAAATCGAAAAAGGATTGCATGAAGCAATCAATAAAGGACAACTGGAACTCTATTACCAACCACAGGTTGATGAAAAGCATCATATCGTTGGTGTCGAAGCGTTGATCCGCTGGAACCACCCAGAAAAAGGGTTGTTGCCCCCAGGGGTGTTTATGCCGATAGCGGAAGAAACTGGACAAATATTGCAGATCGGTAACTGGATTATCGAACAAGCTTGCTATCAGTATGCCTCTTGGAAAAAGCAGAATATTCTGCCTGAGACATTCCGCCGATTAGCCATCAATATCAGCCCTTTGCAGTTTTCACAAAACTCCTTTGTAGAACACATCGTCGATTCTCTGACACAAGCTGGCATCAGTGGTGAGCATATTGAGTTGGAAATCACTGAGAATTTGCTGCTAGAAAATGTCGATGCTGCGATTCAAAAAATGGCGGAGCTTAAAGAGCACAACTTAAAGACATCGATCGATGATTTTGGTACGGGTTACTCATCTCTGCGCTACCTGAAACACCTATCCGTCGACGTCCTTAAAATAGATCGCTCATTCGTCACCCAACTGCACTTAGATGAGAGTGATCAAGCGATAGTTGATACCATCATCATGACGGCTCAAAGATTAAAACTGGAAGTCATTGCAGAAGGTGTCGAAGACGCTTACGAGTTACAAGCGCTCAAACAGTTGGGCTGTGCTCAGTTTCAAGGCTATTTGTTTGATAAACCCCTCCCCGTAGCAGAACTGACAGAGCGCTTCGAGAGAAACCACTACCAAATCGACGAGCCGACTCCGGTAAAAGCCGTGCAAAAGTAATCAGGGCCTAAAAGAAGATGTAGCTCATGATAATTGCATCTTCTTTGCCTGATGCTGTTGGGTAGTAGTTCCGGCGACGGTCGACTTCGTTAAACCCGATAGACTCATACAAACCAAAAGCATTGTGGTTGCTTTCTCTTACCTCTAACCATGCGCTGTCAGCCTGTGCTTGTTCGCACATATCGAGAAAAGCTTCCATAAGTTGTTTGCCATATCCTTTCCCTTGATAAGCGGGAGAAACGGCAATATTCAGCAAAGTGACTTCACCTACAATGTTTTGCGCATAAAAATAGCCAACAACCTGATTATCATCGCACAACACATGGTGGCAACCACCACGACTATTGATATCTCGAACCATGTTTTCTGACCATGGATGAGAGTGTGCCTGACGTTCAATGTTCCAGACTTGATCTAAATGTTCTGGCAGTAATGGGGAGATGTTTAACATGGCTATTTGTACGAACAGATTTGTTGCCACAGCGCTCGACGCTGATCGTTATTACCATCAATATCACTGAGCAAAGGAGAAGATAATACCTTCCCTTGCACATCAGGCTGTACTTCACAGCCCGCAAACCAAGCCCACTCTAACTGGTGCTCAGGTAACTGACTCACTTGGTGAGGAAAGATGTGTTGTGTTTGTTCCAAGTTTAGATTGATGCTTTTCAATACCCTTTCAAACATAATTGCTGTCTCATTTTTCGGATATTGGGGTGAGATCAGCACAAGTTGACAAGACTCTTGCAAAACGATGCGAGGGGCTTGATAGCCTTGCAGTCGTTCTGGATGGGTCAGCTCATAGCACTGAATACCCATCTCTTGTAAATACTCTAGCTCGTGTTGTGGCATAAGGATTCGTCACTGGTTTGAACGAGCCAATCGTAACATAAAACAAAGAGGCACTATGAAACATTTCATCACCATTTTGCTTTCCTCACTGATTATCCTTATCGCTCCACAAACTTTCGCGCAAAGCAGCGATGACTGGGTAATGATCAGCGATAAAGTGGTCAACTACAAATCTGAAACTGATACCGTAGAACCCCTTGCGTACGTCAGCCAGCGCAACTTTAGCAAACTAAAGATTAAAGTCGTTCAAGGTACCGTTAACTTAAAGAGTATCGTGGTGACTATGTCTGATGGTAGTAGCAAAGAACTTCAATCGATGGGCACGTTAACCAAAGGTATGTCAACCAGAGTCTGGACTCTGCCTGGCGGCAAAGATGCCAAGTTTAAGAAACTTGAGATGACATACGATAGCTGGGGAAGTACAACTCTAAGTGCAGTCGGCCTCAGTAAGAAAGCAAAGATCGAAGTTTGGGGTAAAAAGCGTACCGAAGAAGATGAAGAATAGCGTCCTGCGATAAACAAACGCCACCGATATCGGTGGCGTTTTTGTATTGGATTTGCCGTTAGAAGCTCGCTTTCACTGCCGCGGCAATTTTAAGTGCCGAAGATTGAACCAGTTGTGCATCCTCGCCTTCAACCATCACTCTGATCAAAGGCTCTGTGCCTGATTTACGCAATAAGACTCGACCTTTTTCGCCTAACTCAGCTTCAACTTCAGCCATCGCTTGCTTGACGGCATCAGCATCTAGTGGATTAGAATCTCCTTGGAATCGAACATTTTCCAGTACCTGAGGGTACAATGTCATTCCCTGAGATAAGTCATGTAGCGACATATCGCTGCCCACAACTGACGCTAAAACCTGTAGTGCCGCAACAATAGCGTCTCCCGTCGTTACCTTGTCCAACAAGATAACGTGACCAGAGTTTTCTGCACCGATTTTCCACCCTTTTGCAAGAAGTTGCTCCATCACATAACGATCACCAACAGCCGCGCGGACAAATGGAATACCCAGTTGTTTCAGACCATTTTCCATACCAAGGTTAGTCATTAGCGTACCAACAACACCCCCCTTTAACTCACCACGACGCATGGCATCACGAGCGATGATATACGCGATTTGGTCACCATCAACTTTATTGCCTAAATGGTCAACCATGATGATACGATCGCCATCACCATCAAAAGCCAGACCAAGTACTGCACCTTCCTCTACAACTCGCTTTTGCAGAGCACGTACATCCGTCGCACCAACTTCATGGTTAATGTTCGTACCATTTGGTTCGATGCCCATCGCCACAACATCCGCACCTAGTTCGCTAAATACTGCCGGTGCAATATGGTAAGTTGCACCATGAGCACAATCGACAACGATTTTAAGACCCGCCAAACTTAACTCTGATGGGAAGGTGCTTTTACAAAACTCGATGTAACGGCCCGCAGCATCGTTTAAACGAGAGGCTTTACCTAGCAGGGCTGACTCAACACATTCGATATCTTTATCAAGTTCGGCTTCAATCGCTAACTCGATATCATCAGGTAACTTAGTACCTTCAGAAGAGAAAAACTTAATACCGTTGTCATAATACGGGTTGTGAGATGCAGAAATCACAATCCCCGCTTCTGCGCGGAAAGTTTGCGTCAGGTATGCGACAGCAGGCGTTGGCATTGGGCCCGTAAAGGTTGCTTTCAGTCCCGCAGCGGCTAAGCCCGCCTCTAAAGCAGATTCAAGCATATAGCCAGAAATACGTGTATCTTTGCCAATAATGACCTTCTTCGTCCCCTGTTTAGCCAGTACACGGCCCGCAGCCCATCCGAGTTTAAGGACAAAGTCTGGTGTAATCGGGTATTGGCCAACTTTGCCACGTACACCATCGGTACCAAAATAGCGTCTCTTATCAGACATAGTGAATCCTTTTTATAATCATTTTTCTGCTCAGTGGTTTTGACTAACCATTGAGACAATCTTCATAGCATCAAGCGTTTGTTCAAAATCGTGGACACGGATGATTTGTGCGCCCTTCATGGCTGCGATTGTAGCGCAACTGACACTCGCTGCAATACACTCATCAGGTGCTTTATCAAGCAACTTAAACAACATAGATTTACGCGACATTCCCGCTAGAATCGGCAAACCAAATTGATGGAACTGTTCTAAATGCGCCAACATATGATAGTTGTGCTGTAAAGTTTTGCCAAAACCAAAACCTGGATCAAGAATAAGCTGACTACGCTGGATACCGACCTTTTCACACGCTTCTATACGCTCTTGCAAAAACTCGCCCACTTCTTTGAGTAAATCTTCGTAGTGAGGATTCGACTGCATAGTCCGTGGCTGACCTTGCATATGCATAAGACAAATTGGCAACCCAGATTGAGCCGCGACATCTAGTGCCCCTGGCTCTTGTAAAGCACGGACATCATTAATAATATCCGCACCAGCTTCAATCGCTTGGCGCATCACTTCAGCTTTGCTGGTATCGATAGAAATCCAGACATCGTGTTGCTTTCTAATCGCTCGAATAACCGGAATCACACGTTGCAACTCTTCTTCCAACGCGACATCAGGCGCACCTGGGCGCGTCGATTCACCACCGATATCGATGATAGTTACCCCAGCTTCAATCATTCGCTGCGCCTGAGCGAGCGCATTATCTAGTGAGTGGTATCTACCGCCGTCAGAAAAGGAATCAGGGGTGACGTTTAGAATTCCCATGACCTGTGGTTGTGACAGGTCCAGCGATTTATTGTTTGCTTTCAGAATCATACTTGGGCTCTTTACCTTTAAATACAAAAACCCCGAGTTGCCTCGGGGTTTCTTTTAAAAGCTTAGTTACTCAGAGTCTTTTTTCTCTGCTGCTTCTGCTGATGTTGTTTCTTGAGAAGTCGTCGGCTCTTCTGATTTTACTTCAGAATCTTGTGCTTCACTTTTCTCTTCAGGTTCAGACTTTTCTTCTTGCTTGCTATTAGCGTTACTTCCCCAGCCAGCAGGCTCACGAATGACTTCTTTACGTTGCATTAGGTCTTCAATTTGACCTGCATCGATCGTTTCATACTTCATCAACGCATCTTTCATTGCGTGCATAATATCCATGTTGTCTTGGATAAGTTTTAGTGCACGATCGTAGTTGCGGTCGATAATGGCACGAATTTCAGAGTCTATCAGCTTAGCAGTATCGTCAGATACGTGTTTAGTCTGCGTTACGCTACGGCCTAGGAATACTTCACCTTCTTCCTCTGCGTATAGAAGAGGACCAAGTTTTTCAGAGTAACCCCATTGCGTCACCATGTTACGCGCTAGGTTTGTCGCTACTTTAATATCGTTTGACGCACCCGTTGATACTTTATCAGCACCGTAGATCAGATCTTCAGCGATACGACCACCGTAAAGTGTCGCAATCTTACTCTCAAGGAACTGACGGCTGTAGCTGATTGCATCTTGCTCAGGCAAGAAGAACGTCACACCCAATGCACGGCCACGAGGAATAATCGTTACCTTGTGTACAGGATCGTGCTCAGGAGATAAATAACCTACAATCGCGTGACCCGCTTCGTGGTATGCCGTCGACTCCTTGATCTCTTCCGACATAACCATCGACTTGCGCTCAGCACCCATGTTGATCTTGTCTTTCGCTTGTTCAAACTCGACCATAGACACATTACGCTTGTTGCCACGAGCGGCAAATAGCGCCGCTTCGTTAACAAGGTTAGCAAGGTCTGCACCAGAGTAACCCGGTGTACCACGAGCTAGAAGTGATGGCTCGACGTCTGCTGCTAGTGGTACTTTACGCATGTGAACTTTCAAGATTTGCTCACGACCACGTACATCTGGCAGACCAACGACAACCTGACGGTCAAAACGACCAGGACGAAGAAGTGCAGGGTCTAGTACGTCTGGACGGTTAGTCGCCGCAATCACGATAATACCTTCGTTGCCTTCAAAGCCATCCATTTCAACCAGCATTTGGTTTAGTGTCTGTTCACGCTCATCGTGACCACCACCAACACCAGCACCACGTTGACGGCCTACCGCATCAATCTCATCGATAAAGATAATACACGGCGCAGCTTTCTTCGCTTGTTCGAACATATCACGTACACGAGATGCGCCAACACCAACAAACATTTCAACGAAATCAGAACCAGAAATGGTAAAGAATGGAACCTTCGCCTCACCAGCAATCGCTTTAGCAAGTAGCGTTTTACCGGTCCCCGGAGGACCTACCATCAAGACACCCGTTGGAATCTTACCTCCCAGCTTTTGGAAGCGGCTTGGGTCACGTAAGAAATCAACCAGTTCTTTGACGTCTTCTTTTGCTTCATCACAGCCAGCAACATCACCAAACGTGGTTTTGATTTGCTCTTCGCTCATCATTCGAGCTTTGCTCTTACCGAAAGACATCGCGCCTTTGCCGCCACCGCCTTGCATCTGGCGCATGAAGAAAATCCATACACCAATCAGTAAGATCATTGGGAACCATGAAATGAAGATAGTACCTAGCAGGCTTTGCTCTTCTGGAGGTGTACCTTGTACTTTCACATTTTGATTAATTAGGTCATCAAGTAGCTTCTGGTCGTAGACTGGCATGTAAGTAACATAACGCGCGCCGCCGCCACGACGTGTGAAAGAAATTTCACCGTCTTTAAAAGTTGCTTCCTGAATCTGGCCTTGGCCAACTTCCTGTACAAATGTGGTGTAATCCACCGCTCTGCCATTGCTTTCTCCAGGGCCAAAGCTCTGGAAAACCGACATCAAGACGACGGCGATAACAAGCCACAGAATTAAATTTTTTGCCATGTCACTCAAGGTGTAAGCCTCTCGATAACTAATTGTAATTAAAGGTAGGGTACTACAGTTTATAACCTGTAGCTATAGTGTTAACCTGCCCAGCAAGGGGCAAAATAGTTAACCTTTGTAACCAGTGGCTACAACAAAGACTTCTCGTGAGCGAGCTCGCGATGAGTCTGGTTTTCTGACTTTGACGACTTTAAAAGTATCGCGGACTTCTTTAACAAACTGATCGAAGCCTTCCCCCTGGAAAACCTTCACAACAAAGCTACCATTAGGGGCTAGAACTTGTCGACACATATCTAAAGCCAATTCAACTAAATACATTGCTCTTGGCTGGTCCACAGAGTTATTACCAGCAATATTCGGAGCCATGTCAGACATCACAACGTCAACCATTGATGGTTGGATTCTGTCCAGCAGAGCTTCTAGTACGGCTTCTTCACGGAAGTCACCTTGGAGGAAGCTTACCCCTGCAATAGGATCCATAGGTAACAGGTCACAAGCAATAATTTGCCCCTCCTCACCTACAATCTTAGCAGCATATTGCGACCACCCACCAGGTGCTGCACCTAAATCGACCACAGTCATACCAGGTTTTAGTAATTTATCTTTGGTTTGGATCTCTTCCATTTTGAAATAAGCGCGTGAACGATAGCCTTTTTTTCGCGCTTCGTTGGCGTACTTATCGTCAAAATGTTCTTTCAACCAGCGACCCGAGCTGGCCGAATGTTTTTGTTTACTCATTCGATACCTAACAGATAGAGGGAGCAACTAACCCAATAAATTATAGTCTTCACGGTTAGATGGCGTTAAAATGGTATTTTTCAACCCTTATAGTAAAGAAAATTGGCCGCGTAATGAACCTAAGCACTAAACAAAAGCAGCATCTCAAAGGCCTAGCGCACAGTCTAAAACCTGTTGTGCTTATGGGCGCAAATGGACTTACTGAAGCTGTTCTGGCGGAAATTGAAATTGCTCTAAATCACCATGAGCTAATCAAAATCAAAGTAGCCTCTGAAGACCGTGAGACTAAAGGTCTTATCATTGATGCTATTGTACGTGAAACTGGCGCTGAAAAAGTACAAGTAATTGGTAAAACTCTTATCCTGTACCGTCAAACTGAAGATCGCAAAATCGAGCTTCCACGTAAATAATTGCTAACCAATAGCAACATCAAAAAAGGTCGCGACTGCGACCTTTTTGCTATCTCTGTTCTAAAGAAATGCTCTCACATCTCTGAACTTAGATATATTTAACTTTATCGATTTCGAAATCACGGTCGCCGCCTGGTGTAGAAATAACGACTTCGTCACCTTCCATCTTACCAATCAAACCGCGTGCAATCGGTGAACTTACAGAGATACGACCAGCTTTAATATCCGCTTCGTCTTCACCGACGATTTGGTAAGTTTTCTCTGCTTCAGTATCACAATCGATCAAAGTCACCGTCGAACCAAAGATAACCTTGCCAGTATTGTCCATCTTAGTCACATCGATTACCTGTGCGACCGACAGTTTGTATTCGATATCACGAATCTGAGCCTCACAGATACCCTGCTCTTCACGTGCAGCATGGTACTCAGCGTTTTCTTTAAGATCTCCAAGCTCACGAGCTTCAGCAATCGCTTCAGAAATCTTTGGGCGAAGCTTCAATAGTCTTTCTAATTCTTCACGCAGCTTCTGTTCGCCACGCAACGTCATTGGGACTTTTTCCATTATGTACCTCATTCCAAAGCAATCTTTGGACAAAACAAAACTACCTAATCCACACTGGACTAGGTAGTGAGCTAACTAATCAATTTCTCTTAGTGTAAACAAACTTGGAGACTAAATCATCTTAAATCCATCGCTCAAAAAAAACAGTGCTTACACAGCGATTTACTCATTATTTTTCGTTACCTAAAAACACTCAAACACCCCGCAAGTTAATAAAAAAAACTAAAATTTTTCTTAATGACAACAAATTCAACAACAAGAAAAAAACCTTAATAATCATGATTTTGATATTTTTTAATCCAAAATAAAACAGTGTTCAAAAAACTGTTTTATATCGTTTTACTACCAATAGGCGGAACTTTAGCGGTACAACAATGCTCACCAATTACTCGCTCGGTGAATACCAAGTGCAAAGTATTTCTGACAGAAGTCTTACATATGAGCATTGATTCATTGCGGTAATAGTAAGAGGATTGACTCAAGTGAGTCATCACTCGCATAACAACTATTTATGGACAGTAAATTAGGACTAATAAGATGAACAAAACTCTGATTGCTCTAGCAGTTTCAGCTGCAGCAGTGGCAACTGGCGCAAACGCGGCAGAAATCTACAGCCAAGACGGTAACTCTATCGAAATGGGCGGCCGTGCTGAAGCGCGTCTATCTCTTAAAGATGGCAAAGCAGAAGACAAAACTCGTGTACGTCTAAACTTCCTAGGTAAAGCTCAGATCACTGACGGCCTATACGGTGTTGGTTTCTACGAAGGCGAATTCACTACTGCTGAAAACGGTCAAGGTACTGACAGCAACAGCGATAGCCTAACAAACCGTTACGCATACGCTGGTCTAGGTGGCGCATTTGGTGAAATCACTTACGGTAAAAACGACGGTGCACTAGGTGTAATCACTGACTTTACCGATATCATGGCTTACCACGGTAACTCTGCTGCATACAAAATTTCTGTAGCTGACCGTTCAGACAACATGATCTCTTACAAAGGCCAATTTGCTGATCTAGGCGTTAAAGCGAGCTACCGTTTTGCTGATGCAGAAAACAACGGTGTAGATGGCTACGGCGACAACAATGCTGACGGCTACTCTCTATCTGCAATCTACGCAATCGGCGAAACTGGCCTTAAACTAGGTGCAGGTTACGCAGACGGTAACCAGTACCTTGATACTGTTACGGAAAATAAGTTCGACCAACTTACTGAGCGTAACCAGTACATGCTTGCTGCTTCTTACGCAATCAACGACCTATACTTCGCAGGTACTTTCGTTGACGGTCAAGACAAAGACAAAGCAACTGGCAACAAAACTGACCTAACTGGTTACGAATTCGCGGCGGCTTACACTATGGGCCAAACTGTATTCACAACAACATACAACTACCTAGAGTCTAAAGACGCTGGAGTTAAAGCTGACGAAGCAGACAACGTTGCAATCGATGCAACTTACTACTTCAAGCCTAACTTCCGTGGTTACGTATCGTACAACTTCAACCTGCTAGATGTTGATGCTGCTAAAGGTATCACTAAAGCAGACGCTGAAGATGAGATCGCTCTAGGTCTACGTTACGACTTCTAATTTCCTGACCTTAAGTCAAGAATCTAAGACGCCCGCTCTATAGCGGGCGTTTTTTTTACTCGCTATACTCTTCTTCTGGCTCACGACTTGCGATACCCATTACTATGCAACGCTCAATTTTTTTCTCATCCCTACTATGGGTTTTAGGTCTATTTTCTTCGCAAGTATCGGCTTATGCGCCATTAAACGAATTACCTTCAGGTAGCCGAGCGGCATTGCGCGTCGAGAGCTTACAGAGTCAAGAGAGCTACCAAGGTTCAGCAAACCAAGATCAACTGTTTCCACCAGCCAGCACATTAAAAATAGTGACCGCTCTTGCTGCAAAACTCGAGTTAGGTGATCAGTTTCGCTACCACACCGCGATAGAACAGGCGGGTCAGGATGTTGTGATTCGTTTTAGTGGCGATCCAACCTTTACCACAGATAATCTAAAACAA
Organism: Vibrio sp. M260112; assembly: GCF_036533775.1. Taxonomy (NCBI): domain Bacteria; kingdom Pseudomonadati; phylum Pseudomonadota; class Gammaproteobacteria; order Vibrionales; family Vibrionaceae; genus Vibrio; species Vibrio sp. M260112. Next base: position 20,225 of record NZ_JATABH010000010.1, read on the forward strand.
CTCTTATCTCAGGCTCGTAGCAAAGGCATAAAGCGAATCGAAGGTGACCTGTTGTTAGATAATAGTGCTTTTACAGGTTACGAACGTGCGGTTGGCTGGCCTTGGGACATTCTTGGCGTTTGCTATAGCGCACCAGCGAGCGCCATCTCACTTGACGGAAATTGTGTTCAGGCTTCTATATACACTCAGCAAGACGGCAAAACTCGCGTCTATGTACCCGAACATCAACCTATTTATGTCACCACACTAGCAAAAACCGTTTCTAAAGCTGAACAAGAGAGCGCTCAATGCGATTTAGAGCTGCTCTCATCACCAGACAACCACTATCAGTTACAAGGGTGCCTACAAAGCCGTAGCCAACCTCTACCGCTCAAATTCGCCGTTCAAGATCCTGCTCTTTACACGCAGCGTATACTCCATACACTGCTCAGTCAGCTAAACATTGAACTTATTGGCGACATCAAAGTGGGCGTACCTCAGCGACAAGGTCAAGCATTAGCAAGCCATCAATCTTCTCCACTCCCTCAATTGCTCGAAACAATGCTCAAACAGTCAGATAACCTGATTGCCGACAACCTAACGAAGACTCTTGGTAGCAAGTTCTTTGTTCAGTCAGGCAGTTTTGGTAATGGGACTGAAGCAATCAAACAGATCCTCTTCGCTAAAACCGGCATCAACTTACAACAAACGCCAATGGCAGACGGCTCAGGCTTATCACGTAACAATCGCTTTACCAGCCAAAATATGGCCGCCGTTTTACGTTATATCTGGAAACATGATGATCAACTGGGACTGATCGACTTAATGCCAAAGGCAGGAACTAACGGCACGCTAAAATATCGCCGAAGTATGCGCCAGGAACCGATCAAAGGAGAGTTGATTGCCAAGAGTGGCTCCCTCTACGGAAGCTACAATATGGCGGGTTACGGTTTAGATAATAACGGTAAACCTAGCACCTTGTTTGTTCAGTTTGTCGCTGACTATCATCCACCAAAAACGAAGAGCGACGCTCAACCGACCGTCGCTCCTATCACTAAGTTTGAAACATTGTTCTATCAAGATGTGGTGAAATTTAGTCAGGCAATGCCCAAAAAGTAATTCACGAGAAAAGTGCGGTGTGTTTTCAATGTAAGTATTGCTCATTACCGTCATGGCGAATCTCCCGATTGGCAGTAGGTAACGACCATCAAACACAGTGGTGTACAAGCACAAGACGCAGTCTCACCAGCCCAAAGAAGCTAGAGAGATACTGTGTTGATTCTAGAATTTAGAGGAGAAAAACGTGAGGATACAGTTCAATAGAAAGGATGCTCTACCACTTAGGTAGAGGCGTGAGACGACAATACCGAAGCGGTTTATTTTTCCCCTCTCATACTAGGAGGATGGTCGATATTGTTCATAAAAGTCTCCGAATAAGCTGCCATACTGGCAGCGTGCGCATAGTACCAGAGTCATCAAAGAAAATCAGTCATTTTTAAACAAAAACGCATAACATTTGAGCAGACTATAAGTTTGATAACAAACATAAAAAAAGCGCCTAGTAAGGCGCTTTAATTCACGATAATTTCAGGCAGTGACTATTTAATTGTCACGCGAGCGAACTTACGCTTACCAACTTGGAACACGTAAGTTCCTGCTTCAGGTGTAAACTTAGCGTCTGCCACTTTTTCGCCATCCATCTTAGCCGCACCTTGCTTAACCATACGCATTGCTTCTGAAGTTGAAGCGCACAATGCTGCTTCTTTCAGTAAGTTGCTCACTGGCAGGCCAGCTTCAAACTCAAACTCTGGCATCTCATCAGGAATTTGGTTTTTCGCAAAACGGTTAACGAACTCTTGCTCAGCCGCATCTGCATCTTCTTGGCTATGGAAGCGAGCGATGATCTCTTTTGCCAGAGCAACTTTCACATCACGTGGGTTTTTACCCGCTTCAACACCCGCTTTCAGTTCGTTGATTTCTTCAAGCGGACGGAAAGAGAGCAGCTCGTAGTAGTTCCACATCAATTCATCAGAAATCGACATGATCTTACCGAACATCTCACTTGGTGCTTCGCTAATACCGATGTAGTTGTGCGCAGACTTAGACATTTTCTTCTCGCCGTCTAGACCAACAAGAAGAGGCATAGTTAAAACAACCTGCGGCTTCTGACCGTGTGCTTTTTGCAGCTCACGACCCATCAGCAAGTTGAACTTCTGGTCAGTACCACCGAGTTCAACGTCTGTTTCCATTGCTACTGAGTCATAACCTTGTAGGAGTGGATACATAAACTCATGAATAGCAATTGGCTGACCACCAGTGTAACGCTTTTTAAAATCATCACGTTCCAGCATACGAGCAACCGTTTGATTTGCAGCAAGGCGAATCATACCCTCTGCACCTAGCTCAGAAAGCCACTCAGAGTTAAATTGAATCTTAGTTTTCGCTGGTTCAAGAATCTTAAACACCTGCTCTTTATACGTTTCTGCGTTACGCAGTACGTCTTCGCGAGTTAGAGGTGGGCGAGTTGTGTTCTTACCTGTTGGGTCACCAACCATACCAGTGAAATCACCGATTAAGAACGTCACATCATGGCCAAGTTCTTGGAACGCACGTAGCTTGTTCAAAATAACTGTGTGGCCTAGGTGGATATCAGGAGCCGTTGGATCGGCACCCAGTTTGATGCGAAGAGGACGCCCCTCTTTCAACTTAGCAATCAGTTCTTCTTCTGGAATCAGTTCATCAACACCGCGCTTAATCTCCGCTAGTGCAGCTTCAATGCTCGCCATTCTTGTTCACTCCCACAGATTTGGCAAAAATTTGTTAGTTTGCCATCTTACTTGAATAGCGATGCTTTTTGAAACCAGTTAGACTAAACAGCTGAGCTTTTTTACTGAATTTTTTAGAACGGACATACGATGTTGTCTCTTTTTGCTCGACTACCTTGGATTCATCGAGCCCTTATCACCTCTTTCAGCGCATTAATTGTCATCGCGCTATTTCTGCCTGCCCCTAACGATCTCCGCCAGGAAGAGAGCAACTATCAAGTGGGTAAAGCTTACCCTTTAACGCTGAATATCGATCAACTTTCTCAGCAAGAGTCCATTTCCCCACTTGCCGTTTTACGTTGGGAAAAACACACCATTGGATCTGGTGACAGTATGGCTCTGCTGTTTCAACGTGCTGGGCTATCATCTCGTTTGCTTTATCAACTGACCTCGACCAATAAGGACATTGAGACGCAACTGACTCGAGTGAGACCGGGAGACACCTTCGAGCTGGGCTTTGACACCGACAATGAGTTGATACAGATTAAACGAACTCTCAGCCCCTATGAGAGCTTTCTAGTGACTAAATCCGAAGCAGGTTATCGATCGTCATTTGACAAAAAAGAACTGTTTTACCAATACAACTACGCTGAAGCGAATATCACCTCAAACTTCTGGAATGCAGGCGTCAATGCCGGTTTAACCGCAAACCAAATTATGGAGTTAGCCGGTATTTTTGGCTGGGATATCGACTTTGCGTTGGATATTCGTAGTGGTGACAACTTTAAGATTCTCTATCAAGAGAAGGTGGTTGAAGGAGAAGTCATCGGAAGAGGAAAGATCATTGCAGCGGTATTTACCAACCAAGGGGATACATTCAAAGCCATTTTGGATGATAAAACGGGCAACTACTATGACGAAAATGGCCGTGCAATGAAGAAGGCATTCTTGCGCTCTCCCCTTGATTTCCGTCGTGTGACATCTAACTTTAACCCGACTCGACGCCATCCAGTGACGGGCAAAGTCGTTGCCCACCGAGGAACAGACTATGCTGCACCTGTCGGAACGCCTATTTGGGCTGCGGGTGACGGTATTGTGCAAAAATCTAGCTACAACCAGTTCAACGGCAACTACGTCTTTATTAAGCACAGCAATACTTACATCACTAAGTATCTCCACTTAACAAAACGTACCGTGAAAACCGGCCAGAGGGTTAAGCAAGGCCAGACAATCGGTACCCTTGGAGGCACAGGTCGTGTCACTGGTCCACACCTACACTATGAGTTTCTAGTTAATGGCGTCCACAAAAACGCCAGAACGGTCAAATTGCCACAGTCTAAATCACTCACAGGTTCAGACAAGGCGACCTTCATTGCCAACGCCAAGATCAGATTAGATAAACTGAATCGCTACGGTGAGTTACTTGCTACACCATAAGTCAAAGGCCCGGATAATCCGGGCCTTTGTCATTAATCGGCTTCAATAACTCTATTACCCTGCTCTTCCACTTTATGCTCTTTGCCCAGCATTAATAGACACGGAGTCAATACTAGAGTGAGCACAGTGGCAAACGCTAGGCCACCAGCAACCGCCGTGGCGAGTTGCGACCACCACTGGGTACTGGGTGCACCAAATTCAATTTTTTGGTTGATCAGGTCGATGTTCATTTCCAGTACCATCGGCAGTAAGCCAAGAATCGTCGTTACCGTCGTCAGCATCACCGGTCGCAAACGTTGAACTCCAGTTCGCAGTATTGCTTCTCGCTTATCTAAGCCACGATGACGCAGTTGGTTATAGGTATCGATTAAAACAATATTGTTGTTGACCACAATGCCAGCCAACGCAATAACCCCTATCCCAGACATTATGATACCAAATGGCTTCTGGAATATTAGCAAGCCAACAAACACCCCAACGGTTGAAAATAGTACAGCACTTAAAATTAAGAATGCCTGATAGAAACTATTGAACTGAGTAATCAGAATAAGCGCCATCACCACCAATGCCACAAGAAAGGCATTTTGTAGAAACGCAGAAGAGTTTTCTTGCTCTTCATTCTGCCCACGAATTTTAAACTCAACACCATCAGGTAAACCGAGCTCAGCGACCGCTTTATTTATTTTGGGCAACTCGAGAGCCAAGTTATAACCCTCTTTCATATCCGCCATAATATTGGTGACCCGATGCCCATCAATGCGTCGTATCGTGTCTTGTTTGTGCTCAGGTACGATAGTCGCAAAGTTAGTGATAGGAACTAAGCCAGCTTGAGTTTTGACTCGAAGCTGATCAAAACGACCTATGTCGCGCTTGTCCTGCGGATAACGAACTAAAATGTCGACTTCTTCATTGGCATCATCAGGCAGATAATCACCGATTTTCAGACCATTCGTCACAAACTGGACGGTATTGCCAACTAAAGTAGCATCGGCAGCAAAACGAGATGCGTCATCACGACGAATGTCGATCTGCCAATCTATGCCGTCTTTACTTGACGTATCACTGAGATTGGTAAAAGCCGGATAATTGTCAGCCCAATGCCTAACTTTTTTAGCCGCCGCGTCCAATTCAGTAGGGATCCGAGCCGATAATTCTATCACCAGATCATGTTCAACCGGTGGACCAGCATCAGGGAATTTATACTCAATTTCGACACCAGCATAACCATCCGTTTGGAGCTTGAGTTCCTCTATTATCTCTTTGACCTTACGGCGATACTGCCAATCAACAGGAGTAATCTGAATCTGACCAATTTCATCATCACCACCAGTGCGAGTGTAAACACTCTCAAACTCATCATGATTGAGCATTACCGCTTCAATATCACGAATAATCAAGTCTTTCTCATCCAAGGAAAGATCACCATAAGATCGAACTTTAACCGTGAAAAATGGTGGATCTACCTCGGGGAAAAACTCCGCCCCCAAACCTGCTTTGGCGTAGGTAAAACCAACGCCAATCGCAAGCAAAATAGCGCTAATGAGGATTTTGAACGGGTGCTTTATCGCAATGTCTAAGGTATGGAAGTAGAGCTTAGTGATACCCGTTGCCTTAGAAAAATCGCCATCATGTAGCGCAACCATTTTCTCCCGTTGCGCCTTAGTAACATGCTGAGGTCGTCCTATTAAACTGCCTAAAACAGGCACCAATAGTAGCGCCATCGCTAGAGATGCGCTCAAAGTAGCAATGAGAGTCAGCGGCAAATACTTCATAAATTCGCCCGTGACATCTGGCCAGAAAAGCAAAGGAGCAAAAGCCGCTAGTGTGGTCGCCGTGGAGGCGGTAATCGGCCATGCCATTCGCTTGGCGGCATCACGATAAGCTTCCCTTCTTGGCGTGCCTTCTTGCATACGTCGATCGGCAAATTCAGTCACAACGATAGCGCCGTCAACCAACATACCTACCGCCATAATCAGTGAAAAGAGCACGACAATATTGATGGTTAGACCAAAAACAGACAGAACCAGCAAACCGGTTAAGAATGAGCCTGGAATCGAAATGCCCACCAACAAGGCAGTACGAACACCAAGAATGGCAATGATGACAATCACAACCAGAATGATCGCAGACAAGATATTGTTCTGTAGATCGCTGAGCATCATCTCAACATCTTTAGACTGATCCCAAGTGTATTTGACCATCAGGTTATTCGGCCAATCTGGACGCGTTTGAGCTTCTGCCAACACCGCTTTTATTAACGCAACAGTCTCGATGATATTCTCGCCAGCGCGTTTTTTCGCATCCAGTACAACGGCAGATTTTCCATCTAGCCGTGCGTAGCTTTCTGGATCTCGGAATGCCCGTCTAACGGTTGCCACATCACCAAAGGTAATGACCTGCTTACCATCAACCTTTACAGGCAATTCAAGCACATCTTTCAGCGAATCGAAGACCGAAGGAACCTTAACCGAAAAGCGCCCATACCCGGTATCAACGAAACCTGCGGCAACCACTCTGTTATTTAGTGCGATCAGGTTGTAGATATCCCCCTGATCTAAGCCATAACTTTCCATCAGTAGTGGATCAACAATGATCTCAACAATATCCTCGCGATCACCTGCAATATCCACTTCTAGGATTTGGCGGTAACTTTCCAGCTTATCTCTTAACTGACGCGCTATCTGCACAATGGTCCGCTCAGGTACCGTACCGTAAAGTACGATTGAAAGCGCAGGTTCCTCCGACGCTAAAGTCACTTCATTGACCGTCGGTTCATCGCTGTCGCTGGGTAATTTGGGTTTTGCCAAATCAACCGCTTCACGCACATCAGCCATCGCTTTGTTCAGGTCGACACCAACACTGAACTCAAGCATGACTGAGGCATGACCTTCAGAAGCGGTAGAGGTCATCTCTTTGACCCCTTCAATGGTTCTCAATTCTTGCTCAATCGGGCGAACAAGCAATCGTTCGGCGTCTGATGGCGATATCCCCTGATGGCCTACCGACACATAAATAATCGGAATTGTAATGTCAGGGCTAGATTCTTTAGGAATGGTGATATACGTTCCCGCACCGGCGAATAGAATAAAAACCAGAAGCACCATCATGGTTCTAGTACGAGATAGAGCCGCATCAATCAATGCATACATAGTGTCGGCTCCTATCTGTTTTGCTCAATCGCAATGACACTATCACCATCGCGCACAAATCCCTGCCCGGTAGTGATGATATCGACTTGCTCACCGAGTCCCGTTAACCAAACCCCATCTTGTTCCGCTTTAACCAGCTTTATTGGCACAAATTTGACCTGATTAGCGACCAGTGTTTTGACACCTAAGTTGCCCATTTCATCCAGAGCCAGCATTGCAGGGGTAATTTTAATTGCCAGCTGGTCTTGAAGGTTGAGTTTCACTTCAGCACTAACACCCGCAGGGATTTTCTGCCCAGGGTTTGCCAGTTCAATTTCAATTGGGAAAGTATTGGTTGCAGGAGAGGAGACTCGTGATATGTAACGCACCGCCCCCATGGTTTGGTCACCATTAATAAAACGAACACTCGCTTGCTGATTAAGCTCTAACGCTTGAATGTGTCGCTCACTCACGTCTGCTTCAATCACTATCTTGCTTAAATCGAGTAATGTCGCGACAGGATCACCTACTCCAACAAAATCACCCGTTTCAATAAACAGGTGATCCACTACGCCTGTAAACGGGGCTTTTACCGAGGTATTACGCAAAGCGATTTGAGCATTGCTCACCATCGCTTTCGCTTCGACTAAACCGGCCTGAGCAGTAGTAAATGCTACCTCACCTTGCAAGCCTTTACTTTTGAGAGACTGTGCGGCTTTATATTCTTTCTCTTTCACTTTCAGCAAGGCTTCGGCACGCTGCAACTGACTCTCTAAATCGCCCTTATCAATCAGCGCAATCACCTGCCCCTGCTTAACACTTTCACCCTTGTTTACCTTTAACTGGACGATTTTGCCGGCAATTTCTGCCCCGAGTCTGGCCTTTTTATTCGGCGCAGTCCGTCCGTAAAGCTCAATGGTTTTGTGTGTGGATTCGGCGACAAAGGAGGTGAACTGAACTTTGGCTAATGGAATGTCTTCAGTCTCTTGGTGAGGCGCGGTGTCTTGTGCTTTCAACATTCCTACCCCTAACCAAAGAGAGAGGAGTAATACCAATATCAGTGACACAAGATAAGGTCTAACCGCAAGAAAACGCAGAGGAGAAATACTCGCCATAACTATCCTTATTATTTCTATATCACATCCAAAACAAACAACAGCAGCGATTTACGGCTACACGTTGTGGATATAGCAATTCACAGTGTTCTACTGCGAATGTATCAATTAGGATATAAATTAACCATCTAAAAATAAAATGACATTGATAACTATTTATCTGGGGTCTCAGTTTCTGGATAAATAAGGAAGGAAAAGCCAATAGTAGATAGGCGATAGGCTGCAGAGGGACTGCAGCCTAGAAAGAGATATTTAAACGCTGAATGAAGCACCGCAGCCACATGTTGTGGTCGCATTTGGGTTATTCACAAAGAAACGCGAGCCCTCAAGCCCTTCAGTGTAATCCACTTGGCCACCAACTAAATATTGAAGGCTCATAGGGTCAACCACCAAAGTCACACCACTGTTGACAATGGTTGTGTCTCCTTCATTCACGTTCTCGTCAAAAGTGAAACCATATTGGAAACCACTGCAACCACCACCAGTAATGTAAACTCGCAGTTTCAGGTTCGGGTTCTCTTCTTCAGCAATCAATGCACCTACTCGCTGAGCCGCTGCATCTGAAAATGTTAGTGGAATATTTACTTCGCTCACGATGATCTCTCTCAGTCGTTTGGCTCCAGAATGACTGAACTTTCTGGAACTTCATCTTTTAATATTAGGGGGATTATCTAATACCTGAGTGAAGCGTTCAAGTATTCACCACTTTTGAAGCAACTTTTTATGCCAATTCTTCTTTATTTGCTGTGAAAGTACGCAGAATGTGCAGCAAAGCGTTTTATTGTATGGGAATCGACAGGTACAATGCGTGCCAAATTGGTCCGAGCAATCAAAAGAGGATATCCCATGACCAAATCCGCAGATCTATTTGAGAAAGCACAGCAAACCATTCCTGGTGGCGTGAACTCTCCTGTACGTGCTTTTAACGGCGTTGGTGGCGCACCGATTTTCGTTGAACGAGCTGACGGCCCGTTGATTTTTGATGCTGACGGCAAAGCGTACATTGATTATGTGGGTTCTTGGGGTCCGATGATTCTTGGTCACAACCACGCGGTAATTCGTGAAGCGGTTATTGACGCAGCGCAGCGCGGCTTGAGCTTTGGCGCACCAACCGAAATGGAAATTGCGATGGCTGAACTGGTTTCAGAACTTGTCCCATCGATGGAACAAATTCGTATGGTGAGTTCAGGCACTGAAGCAACCATGAGCGCAATTCGTCTTGCTCGTGGTTACACAGGTCGTGACAAAATCATGAAGTTTGAAGGTTGTTACCATGGTCATGCAGACAGCCTGCTAGTTAAAGCGGGGTCGGGTGCTCTAACGCTTGGTCAACCAAGTTCACCAGGTGTTCCAGCGGATTTCGCCAAGCACACACTAACGGCAACATTTAACGATCTAGACTCAGTGCGCGAACTCTTTGCGGCAAACAAAGGTGAAATCGCATGTATTATCGTTGAACCTGTTGCTGGCAACATGAACTGTATTCCGCCAGTGGAAGGTTTCCATGAGGGGCTACGTCAAATCTGTGATGAAGAAGGCGCGCTGCTGATTTTTGATGAAGTAATGACAGGTTTCCGCGTGGCTCTAGGTGGTGCTCAGGCTTACTACAACATCAAACCAGACCTAACAACATTAGGTAAAGTTATTGGTGGTGGTATGCCAGTGGGTGCGTTCGGTGGTCGCAAAGAAGTGATGCAGTACATTGCACCTACAGGCCCTGTTTACCAAGCGGGTACTTTATCAGGTAACCCTGTAGCGATGGCGGCAGGTTTCGCTTGTCTGAACTTACTCAAACAAGAAGGTAACGAAAAGCGCCTTGCTTCTAAAACTAAACAGCTAGCAGATGGCTTTAAGCAACTAGCAGACAACCACGGTATCCCTCTTGTCGTCAATCAAGTTGGCGGAATGTTCGGTTTCTTCTTTACCGATCAAGAAAGCATCACCAGCTACGAAGACGTGACTAAGTGCGACATCGAGCGCTTCAAACGTTTCTTCCACCTAATGCTGGATCACGGCGTTTATCTTGCGCCATCGGCTTTCGAAGCGAGCTTTACTTCTCTGGCACACGGCAGCAAAGAAATTGAAGCAACGCTGGAAGCGGCAGATCGCTGTTTTGCTATCATCGCACAACAAGCTTAACCTCTACTGCATATGGAAAAGGCTGCATTGAGCAGCCTTTTTTATTGCCAGTTAAACAAGACTAACAAAACCAATCCTGCCATTACCAAGGCAAACCAAGGTATAGAAGGTTTGCTTTTTGATGCTGACTTGCAGCCTTTGTCATTATTACAGCATCCCATGTTTTGACTCACCTCTGATACAAATCTGATTCTTGATTGATAACTGCCTGTTTTAAAGCCATTATACTGATACATCGTCAAACAATTGGACAAGATTGTGTCAGATAAAATTAAAATCACCTCCAGTCACTGGGTACTAGTGATAGCCCTGTTGGCTGCAGCGTTCGCGTGTTTTTTATTGGTAGAGCCTTACATCAATTCGATCGTAATGGCGTTTATCATTTCGCTGTTGATGTTCCCTATTCATGATTGGATTGAGAGCAAACTGCCAAATCATAAAAATGTTGTTTCTCTGCTCTCCTGTATTGTGTTGACCTTTATCATTGTCGTCCCACTGTTGTTTGTCTTTGCTGCTATCGTTCAGCAAGGCTCTGCATTTTCTCAAAACGTTTATCAATGGGTCACTCAAGGGGGCATCCAAACACTCTTCGAACACCCTTGGGTTGTGAAAGGTTTGTCTTTAGCGAACACTTACTTACCTTTCGATAAGGTAGAGCCTCAAGAGATTGCTCAGAAAGTCGCTCAGTTTGCCACGAGTTTTGGCAGTAATCTGGTCGGTATCAGCGCGAAGATTTTAGGTGATGCGACTAACTTCCTAATGGACTTTCTCCTGATGTTATTCGTGCTATTTTTCTTACTTCGAGATCACGATAAGATCATCAGTGCTATCCGCCATATCCTTCCTTTGTCACGCAGCCAAGAAGATAAACTACTAGATGAAGTTGAGCAGGTGGCGAAGTCTGCCGTCATGGGTTCATTCCTGACTGCAATTGCTCAAGGTATCGCGGGTGGACTCGGTATGTGGCTCGCCGGATTCCCAGGTCTATTCTGGGGAACCATGATGGGCTTTGCTTCATTTATTCCGGTTGTTGGTACTGCGCTCATTTGGATCCCAGCAGCAATCTACCTCTTCCTCATAGGGGATACTACGTGGGCTATCTTCCTGACCGTTTGGAGCGTAGCTGTGGTAGGTTCGATAGACAACTTGCTCCGTCCATTCCTAATGCAAGGTAGCGCTGGAATGAACACGCTAATGATCTTCTTCTCTTTGTTAGGTGGTCTACACTTATTTGGCTTAATTGGCCTAATCTACGGCCCGATCATCTTTGCTGTGACCATGGTATTGTTCAACATCTATGAAGAGGAGTTTCAAGGCTTCTTAGATCAACAAGATCGCAGCTAAACAGCAAAACGGTTTAATACTTCAAGATGAGGGAGGATTGTGCGAAAATCCCCCCTCATTTTTTTCTACTGAGTGCTCTATGTCTGCCTATATCGCGCCAAGTCAAATTGCCGAGCGACAACTTGCTTACTTCGAAGGTAAACACGTTCTTGTTGCTGGTGAAGCTGAAGACCTATTTCCTGTTGAACTGGTGAAACACTGTCAGTCTGTAACAGTATTTACCACTAACTATGGTTATCATCGTCAGCTTGAATCCTATTCGCAAATTACCCGTGTCTTTGGTGCAGAGTTCACACAACAAACTCAGGCAGATTTGGTCCTGCTCTACTGGCCAAAAGCGAAAGCTGAAGCCGAGTATCTGCTGGCCATGTTGATGTCCAAACTAGGAACCGGAACTGAAATCGTGGTTGTGGGTGAGAATCGCTCTGGTATTAAAAGCATTGAGAAAATGTTTAAGGACTATGGCCCGATTACCAAATACGACTCCGCACGCCGTTGTTCTTTCTACTGGGGGCAATGTACTCAGACACCCGCAGCTTTCCAACTAGATGAATGGTATAAAACCTATCAGGTTAACTACAAAGAGCGCACTCTGACCATTAAAAGCTTACCGGGCGTGTTCAGTCACGGAGAGTTTGATATTGGCAGTAAACTGCTGCTCGATACCCTACCCGATCTGACTGGCAAGGTTTTAGACTTTGGCTGTGGAGCGGGCGTCATCGGCAGCGTGATGGCGCTCCTTAATCCAGACATAGAGCTAGAAATGTGTGATATCAGCGCACTCGCGGTCGCGTCTAGCCAAGCCACACTCGAAGCTAACGGTTTGACTGGTCGTGTGTTTGCCTCTGATGTTTATTCAGATACCAGCAAGGATTACAACTTCATTATCAGTAATCCTCCTTTCCATGCTGGTCTCGATACTAGCTACAGCGCAACGGAGACGCTGTTGGCAAAAGCACCACAATATCTAAACCCACAGGGACAACTATTTATCGTTGCTAATAGTTTTCTTAAATATCAGCCGATTATTGAGCAAGCCTTCAGTAATTGCGAGACGCTAAATAAGACCAATAAATTCGCGATTTATCACGCTAAGAAGTAGTCGACTTGCCCAATTCTTGCCAAGGATTGGGCAACATCTCCCCTGCCAAAGTAAAAACTGCGCTTTTCTCCACGCTTTCCTTGCAACTTACTTGTCAAAGTAAAAAAACTCGTTAATTTTGTCACTATAGGAAAATAACGTTTTTATCCCGCTTACAGGTTTTTAGGCCCCAACCTTTAAGCCGAACTCTTGGAAACTCTAGTTAGATCATGTTTAAGTTGTATCGGAAACAGAAATTTAAGCGTCTTCAAAACACTCTGATGCTGGCATTTCTGGTCTTAAGTATCACGCCTCTTACCGTTATCGCTATCTTCTTCTTGCAGTCACACACCACTGACTTACAAGAGCAGAGCACATTGCATTTGGTTTCTGTTCGCGATAGCAAGCAGCAGCAAGTCGTTGACTACCTATATGCGAAAGAGTCGGAAGTCATGGGGTTTGTACGCTCAGAGTTAGCGTATGCGAGTGGTGGTCGATTCTACGGCTTGGTCAACGCATTTGGCAGCTTAGGCCTTGATATTGAGCAGGCACGCGAGTACGCACAAAAGCGTTATATCCAAGGTTCGGGCGATCAAATCAAAACCTCTATTTTGCCTCAGTCTAGCCTCTTTAATGGTACAGAACGCTACCGCTTGCTTCATAAACGCTATCACTGGGCTTATCTGGAACTTCTCAAGCGCTCTGATTTCGATGATATCTTATTGGTTGATCGAGAAGGAAACGTCACTTACTCGGCGTTTAAATATGACAATTTCGGCACTAACTTGCTAACTGGCAAATATAAAGATGCCAACTTAGGACACACTTTTACCAAACTAAGAAATCTGGTCACTGAAAAACGTAAAACGAACGAAGACTTTACGCCGGTTATTATTTCAGATTTTGCCCAAGAGCAAGGCAAGTCAGTTGCATGGCTAGGCGCACCCATTGTGCAGCAAGGTTATCTGCACAGCTATGCCATGTTTCGTCTGCCGAATAACGGCATCACCAAGCTCATAGCTGATACCAAAAACATCCCTTCGATGAAGACCCTTTTGGTTGGTGCCGATCATCAATCCCGTACTCTCGCATACGAGCAGGAAGATATTGATAAAAGTCGACAAGTGGTGGAGCTCGCCTTGTCTGGATTAACCAGCTTTGGAACCTACTCTAACTCAGAGAAAGAGGCCATCATTGCCGCCTACGCCCCGATTTCGGTTAAAGGTATCGACTGGGCACTGGTCGTTGAAGTACCAGAAAGTGTTGCCTTTGCTCGCATTCATCAACTTGAAACTGTGTTTATTTTCGCGATGTTAACGGCAATCTTACTGGTTGTTATGGCCTCCCACTACCTGTCCAATTTCATCACATCCCCACTTCTTAAATTGACTTGGGCTGCCGAGAAGGTATCTGCTGGCGATCTTGATGCCACCATGATCAACACGCAGCGTAAAGATGAAATCGGACGTCTTGCGGTCAGTTTTGAGCGAATGCAACGCTCAATTCGCGAAAAGATCCTCTTAATCAAAGAGCAAAATGAAGAGCTAGAAAGCAACCTCAAACTCATTCAAAAACAAAATGATGAGTTACAGCTCGCCAATAAACTCAAAGATGAATTCTTAGCGACAACCTCTCATGAGTTACGAACGCCTTTACACGGTATGGTGGGGATAGCCGAAGCACTCACTTCAGGAGCTAACGGCCCAATCACAGCAGAACACAAATACCAGTTAGATATCATTATCAGCAGTGGTCAGCGTCTTGCTACCTTGGTTGATGACTTACTTGATTACCATAAGATGCGTTATGGAAACTTGGATATCGACACCAGTGCCGTAGATTTATCCGGTTCAACGCGCTTAGTACTTGAGCTTTCTTCCCATCTGCTAGGCAACAAACCCATCAGAATTATCAACCAAGTACCTAGTGAACCCGTGTGGGTCAGTGCCGACCCGCAAAGACTTGAACAGGTGCTATATAACTTGGTTGGCAATGCAATCAAATACACCAGCGAAGGCAAAATTGTCATTTCCGCGAACGTTATCGACGATCATATTCGTGTTCAGGTCGTTGATACTGGCCAAGGTATTCCAGCTGACCAGCTCGAACATATTTTTGAGCCTCTGATTCAAGCAGGCAGCGACTCAAGCCGATACCGTCAAGGCGCAGGATTAGGTTTGTCTATCAGTCGTCAGTTGATCGAACTGATGCAAGGTTCTTTGTATGTGAGTAGTCAGCCTATGGTTGGCACCACGTTCAGCTTTACATTACCTATCGCGAGTGAAGAGCAAATTCAGCAAGCAAACCACTATGAAGCGCCCCACTTTATCGCGCCGGATAGCGGAGAGATAGAGTTAGCCGAACCTGTTAGCCTACCAGAAAACCCTGAAGGTCCTCTGCTACTCGTAGTTGATGACGAGCCCGTGAACCTTAGAGTCTTGGATAGTTTCCTAAGACTGGAAGGCTATCGCGTACGCACGGCTAAAGATGGTCACGAAGCACTGGAATCGATTGAGAAAGAGAAACCAGAGCTACTGTTACTGGATATTATGATGCCAGGTATGAGCGGATATCAGGTGTGTGAAACGGTTCGTAAAAAGTACGATCATGCCGCCCTGCCTGTCATCATGCTGACTGCTCTTAATCAAACGGATGACCGAATTCGCGGGTTTAACGCTGGGGCTAACGATTACCTGTCGAAACCATTTAACAAGCAAGAGCTTGCTGCCCGTATCGTTGCCCATCTAACGGCCAGCAAAGCTGAACTACGCCGACTTGAGAACCAGCAACTCCAGCTTGAACTCAAGCACCGAGCAATGGTTGAAGCCAGCCTGTTAGAAACACAAGGACGCCTACTAGAGCAACTAGAAACGGCGCCAGAAGCCATCATCTGTATTCGTGAAGATAACAAGATTCGCTTTGCCAATGAGGCGGCTTCAAAGCTATTTAAACGTTCCACCGAACAGCTAAAACGCTCAAGCGCTGACGAACTTATCGCACCCAAATTCCTTAATGTTGAACAAGAGCATTACTGCGGTACGATTGATGTTTACGTCGAAGATGTCCGACAGCACCTTTCTGCGGATATTTTGAAACTTCCACAAGGTTCAGGCCTGCGTTCGATTTACATCTTCAACGTTGGCGGCAGCATCAATGCAAGCCGCATTAATAACTTGGAAAGCGCAATTGAAGCGTTGTCCAGTTTTGCCTTTGAAGGTGATAAAGCCAAACTGCAAGAACTCAAAGAGCTGGGAGGAGAGTTTACGCGATTGGCTGATCGAGTTGCCGGAGACAGTAAATCCAAACAAGATATTATGCGCGAAGTGTTAGTTGACGCGATGACAAGCGCACTCAACTACTGGGAGTCCGTCACAGGACAAACCAAGTTCTCGTTCGCAGAACAAAGTGGTTTATGGCGCGTCTATCTCGACCGCAGTACTTTGCAAACGCGCACACTCGACAAATATCTACGTGCCGAGACGCTACCGAAAACACCACGCTGGAGAACGGTTCTAAGCTCACTGGATTACATCCTAGAGCACTGCAATGAACAAGGCCCAGAGAGAACGCATATTGAAGGGCTAAGAGATAAACTTCAGCACTTACTGACAAGCTAATACACCTTCAATGCCAAACTAAAAAGCCCGCAGTAAGCGGGCTTTTGATTCTCATCATTTTGCCTTGATTAATACTCAAATACAGTTATTACGACTCGTAAAACAACCTATTGCTTGCCGCCATTTAGCCGCTATTTTTTGTCTAGCAGGTACCCCAATTGATACAAAACCACCAACAATGCGTAAAAAGAACTCAGTTTGCGAAGCCAATCACAACAAGACGGCAGTTTTAATTTAACCCCAAAAATTAACAGAAAACCTCCAAGTGACCCACATCTCACATTTTACTTCCATAAAAGCAAGCCTTATAAAATAAAGAAAATGAAGTTAGCAACCACTCACAAACAAACTGGTGCACATGGACTATTGCGACTCACTTCAAAGGCCTTTTCGTGATTACAATTTAATCAAATTTGGTTTTTTTAACAGTATTAACGGAGATGGTGATGGTTTTGACGTTTTTAACGGGAATAGCAATTGCGAAAATTGACGTTAAGGTGTTTTCTTAGTGTGCCTAAGGCCTACAGGCCACTCTGGATTTTCATATCACCTCCGATTGAAAATCATTAACAAGAGGTGGGCCTTAGTGAGTGTTTATCAATTGATGACATTCCATTCCATAAGTGAAATGAAAGCAAATAGTAAGGAACAGCTATGCTTGCCAACATAAAAAAAACAGCACTAGCAACAGCAATTATTGCTACAGCAACTACCGGATTCGCATCGGTAGCAACAGCCGCTGAACGTAGTGAACTAACTATCCACCCTAAAGAGTTCACAACTTTTGTTCGTAACTTTAACCCATACTTAGGTGCAACTCACTTGCACACTACTTGGGACTTCATCTACGAGCCTCTAGTTGTGTTCAACGAAATGCACGGTAACACACCAGTATTCCGTTTAGCAGAAAACTTTAAAATGGCTGACGACCTAAAGAGCGTAACTTTCGATATTCGTAAAGGCGTGAAATGGTCTGACGGCGAAACATTTGATGCTAACGATGTCGTGTTCTCTTTCAACCTAGTTAAAGAGAAATCAGAGCTAGACCAAAGCGGTATCAACTCTTGGGTATCTTCTGTTGAGAAACTAAATGACTACCAAGTTAAATTTAACCTAACAGAAGCGAACTCAAACGTTCCTTACGAAATT
This sequence comes from Vibrio sp. M260112, assembly GCF_036533775.1. Lineage (NCBI taxonomy): Bacteria > Pseudomonadati > Pseudomonadota > Gammaproteobacteria > Vibrionales > Vibrionaceae > Vibrio > Vibrio sp. M260112. The sequence goes on from NZ_JATABH010000010.1 coordinate 37,979, forward strand.
GCTAAAGTACCAGTTGTACCTGAGCACATTTGGAAAGACGTGAAAGATCCTTCAACCTTCACTAACGAGAACCCTGTAGGCTCTGGTCCATTTACAGAAATCGATACGTTCACTGCTCAGCTATACATCCAGTGTGCTAACCCGAATTACTGGGATGCAGACAACCTAGATGTTGACTGTCTACGTGTTCCTCAAATTGCAAACAACGACCAGTTCCTAGGTAAAGTTGTTAACAGTGAAATGGACTGGACGTCTTCATTCATTCCTGACATTGACCGTACTTACGCTGCGGCAAGCCCTAATCACCAGTACTGGTACCCGCCAGCAGGTACTCAGGCATTCGTTGTTAACTTCAAAAACCCTGATGCAGCGAAGAACGAAGCACTTACTAACGTAGACTTCCGTCGTGCATTCTCTATGGCTCTAGACCGTCAAACTATTATCGACATCGCGTTCTACGGTGGCGGTACAGTGAACGACTTCGCATCTGGCCTTGGCTATGCATTCGAAGCTTGGTCTGACGAAAAGACTCACAGCAAGTACAAAGGCTACAACACATACAACGTTGAAGGTGCTAAAGAGTTACTGAAGAAAGCGGGCTTTAAAGATGTAAACAAAGATGGTTTCGTTGACACTCCATCTGGTAAGTCTTTCGAGCTACTAATCCAATCTCCAAACGGTTGGACTGACTTCAACAACACCGTTCAACTTGCAGTTGAGCAACTTGCTGACGTAGGCATTAAAGCGAAAGCACGTACTCCAGATTTCTCTGTTTACAACCAAGCAATGCTTGAAGGTACGTACGACGTAGCTTACACAAACTACTTCCACGGTGCAGACCCATACACTTACTGGAACAGTGCTTACAACTCAGCACTTCAATCTGGTGAAGGTATGCCTCGCTTCGCGATGCACTTCTACAAAAATGACAAGCTAGATGGCCTACTAAACAGCTTCTACAAAACAGCTGATAAGAACGAGCAGCTAGAAATCGCTCACGGCATCCAGCAAATCATCGCTTCTGACCAAGTTACGATTCCTGTAATGTCTGGTGCTTACATGTACCAATACAATACAACTCGATTCACTGGTTGGTGGAACGAAGAAAATCCAAAAGGCCGTCCAAACATTTGGGCTGGTATCCCAGAGCGTCTACTACACGTACTGGACCTAAAACCAGTTAAATAAGTAGTTGTTCTAACGATGCGGCATACGCTCTGTATGCCGCAAAATCCCCCAACGTTTTGATGTGTTCTTTATATGGCGCCAGTCGTCAGGGGATTGTTCGCTCTAAATTTTGTTTTCGCTAGGAGCGACCTGAAACCAGAAACAGGGAAAATCTGGGTAAGTAAGGTGAGTTATGGGTTATTTTTTAAGACGTTTGTCGTTCTATTTGGTCGCATTGTTAGTTGCTGCGACATTAAACTTTATTATTCCTCGTGCAATGCCGGGTGATCCGGTTACCATGATGTTTGCTAACGCTTCGGTCCAAGTAACGCCGGAACGTATCGCTGCAATGAAAGAGCTATTAGGCTTTGTTGATGGCGGGTTGTTTACTCAATACATCGCCTACATGAAAAACATCCTAAGCTGGGAACTTGGAACATCAATCCAGTTCTACCCACTATCTGTTAACAAACTTTTGGGTGGAGCATTTGGTTGGTCACTATTCCTAGCTGGTAGCGCCGTTATCCTCTCATTCTCAATAGGTTCGATACTAGGTATCTTTGCTGCATGGAAACGTGGCAGCAAATATGACGCCTTCGTAACTCCTGGCATGCTTATTATTCAGGCCGTGCCTCAAGTTGTAATCGCAATGTTGGCGCTATTTATCTTTGCGATTGGCCTAAAGTGGTTCCCAACTGGCTATGCATATACCGCAGGCACCGTGCCTGATTGGACAAGCTGGGCGTTCTATAAGGATGCCGCATATCATGCTGTGCTACCTCTATTCTGTGCTTCGATCATTCAAATTGGTGGCTTCCTAGTCAACATGCGTAACAACATGATCAACCTGCTTGCAGAAGACTACATCACGATGGCCAAAGGTAAGGGTCTGAGTGAGAACCGTGTGGTATTCAACTACGCAGCGCGTAACGCTCTACTTCCTAGTGTTACTGCACTTTCAATGTCGCTAGGTATGGCCATCGGTGGTCAGCTAATCGTTGAAATCATCTTCAACTACCCGGGTCTAGGTACTGTATTACTTAACGCTATCAACGCTCGTGACTACCAAGTTCTTCAGGGTCAATTGATCATCATGACGATGTTTATGCTGTCATTTAACCTTATCGCCGACATGCTTTACGTAGTACTTGATCCTCGCCTTCGTAAGGGAGGGAAATAATTATGAAAGATCTATTTAAACTGATTCTAGGTAACGCTTACGCTCGTACGGGCTTAACCATTGTTGTACTGTTCATTTTCATGGCGATTGCCGCACCTTTGATTACCAAACACGCGCCAGATAAGCGCACGGGCAATCCACATGAATACCCAGGTTTCGTCGTTAAGTCAGCCAAAGCAAATCCAGATGGCTGGATCGCACAAAACCTAGCTACCGATCGCCGTACTATGCTGTTGTCGAAAAAAGCAGATCACGTACTGGGTACTAGCCGTATGGGTCGCGACATCTGGTCACAACTGGTTTACGGTGCTCGTATCTCTCTAGGTGTTGGCTTCGGCGCAGGTATCACTGTTTGTTTCCTAGCGACGGTCATTGGTATCTCTGCGGGTTACTTCGGTGGCCGTGTTGACGATTTCCTGACCGCAGCAATGAACATCATGTTGGTTATTCCTCAGTATCCTTTACTGTTCGTACTCGCCGCCTTTATCGGTGAAGCAGGCCCGTTAACCATTGCCATCATCATCGGCTGTACATCCTGGGCATGGGGGGCAAGGGTAATCCGCTCTCAAACTCTGTCTTTACGTGAAAAAGAGTTTGTAAAAGCGGCAGAAGTTCTCGGTGAATCATCGTTCCGTATCATCTTTGTTGAAATCCTACCAAACCTTATCCCAATCGTAGGCGCGAGCTTCATTGGTTCGGTTATGTACGCAATCGGCATGGAATCTATTATTTCGTTCCTAGGTCTAGGCGACCCTAGCACCATCAGTTGGGGCATCATGCTTTACAACGTACAGACCTCTTCAGCAATGCTAATCGGCGCTTGGTGGGAAGTTCTTGCACCTTGTGCAGCCTTAACTCTACTCGTAACAGGTCTTGCTCTACTGAACTTTGCAGTTGACGAAATTGCGAACCCGCAGCTTCGCTCTCACAAAGGTATGAAACGCTGGAAAAAACTGGCTGAGCAGGACAAGAAAGAGCGTCAGCCAGAACTGCCACCACAAAATGCACTATGGAGCGGAGATAAATAATCATGACAGCACCACTCATTTCTATCCGCAACCTTTGCGTTGACTACATTACTGATGCAGGTGACGTACGTGCCTGTAACAATGTCAGCTTTGATATTGCACCTGGCGAAGTATTCGGCCTAGCAGGCGAGTCTGGTTGTGGTAAATCCACCGTTGCTTTCTCTCTGATGCGCCTACATAAGCCACCAGCGTTTATCACCGGTGGCGAGGTTATCTTCAATGGTGAAGACATCCTTAAATACAGCGATGAACGCATGCAATCGTTCCGTTGGAGCGAGATGTCTATGGTCTTCCAAAGTGCGATGAATGCGCTTAACCCAGTATTGACCATGGAAGATCAGTTCTGCGACGTAATCATGCGCCACACGAACATGACACGTGAGCAGGCTCGTAAACGCGCAGAAGGATTGCTTGAAATCGTAGATATTCACCCTAGCCGTTTGAATGACTACCCTCACCAGTTCTCTGGTGGCATGCGTCAACGTCTGGTTATCGCGATTGCACTGGCGCTAAATCCCAAAATGATCATTATGGATGAGCCAACCACCGCTCTCGACGTAGTGGTTCAGCGTGAAATACTGCAAAAGATCTACGCGTTAAAAGAAGAGTTTGGTTTCTCTATTCTGTTCATTACTCACGATCTCTCTTTGATGGTCGAGTTCTCAGATCGCATCGGCATCATGTATTCCGGTGAGTTGATTGAAGTCGCACCATCAAAGCAGATTCTGGAAAGTCCTTACCACCCTTACACCAAAGGTCTGGGTAGCTCTTTCCCTCCATTAACTGGCCCAAAAACGAAGCTTACTGGTATTCCAGGCAACCCACTTAATCTTCTAGAGATACCACAAGGTTGTCGCTTCCAAGCTCGTTGTGACCGCGTGCATGAAACATGTACTCAAGTCCCAACTGCACTAAGACAAATTGAGCCAAATCGTTTCTCTAACTGTCACCTCTATGGCGAGCCGATTGCACAGAGAAAACTCTAGCAAGACGCTGAGAAACAAAGAAAAGATTACTGGAGACAAATATGAGCAAAGATTTTGGCCAACTACTTGTTGAGGGAAAAAACCTTGTAAAGGATTTCCCGATCAACAGTAATGCCTTAAACCAACCTATGATGCGTGCGATCAACGACGTATCGTTCAAAATGTACAAAAGCCGCGGCCTATCCGTGGTGGGTGAATCAGGTTCGGGTAAATCCACTACAGCGAAGATGATCGCAAAAATGTACGCACCAACATCAGGTGTGATTGAGTACAAAGGCCGTGATATTCAAACCATCGATTCTCGTTCGGATCTGATGGCATACCGTGAAGGCGTGCAGATGGTTTGGCAAGACCCATTTGGCTCTCTAAACCCTACTCATAATATCTTTCACCATATTGCACGACCACTGCTTATCCACAAGAAGGTGTCACCTGGCAATAAGAAGGAACTGGAAGAGCGCGTTTATGACCTGCTTGAACAAGTTGGTCTGATCCCGCCAAAAGAGACATCACAAAAATTCCCGCACCAGTTATCAGGCGGTCAGCGTCAACGTGTCAACCTTGCACGTAACATCGCGGTAGGTGCAGAAGTTGTGCTCGCCGACGAACCAACATCAATGCTGGACGTATCGATTCGTGCAGGTGTCCTAAACCTGATGGAAGAGATGAAATTCGAAAAGCAGATGTCTCTGCTTTACATCACTCACGATATCGCAACCGCTCGTTACATTGCCGAAGATCTGGCAGTTATGTATGTGGGACACATGGTTGAATGGGGAGATACTGACGAGATCATCCACGATCCTCAACACCCATACACGCAACTCTTGGTCTCAGCAGTACCAGATCCAAGTAAGTCGATTCACGAAAAACTCAAAGGTAACAAAGGCGAGATTCCGTTGTGGACACCAGCCTCAGTGGGCTGTCCATTTGCCGGACGCTGCCAACACGCTACTGATAAGTGCAGTGAGAAGTTACCAGAAGTCACTCAATTGTCTGACAACCACTTTGTGCGTTGTTACCTATACGAAAAATAATGCCATAAGAGCCAGGAGCGCAAGCTCTTGGCTCAACAACTCAATCACCCCCTATTTTCGGAGATTTTGATGCTGCTACTTACTAACCATATTGGTTATGAAGCCCTTGGGCCAAAGCAGGCTGTTTTGATGACACGTAAAGCACGTCTTTCATCTACCACTGCGCTGTTAGTCTGTGCTGATAGTCACCAAACTGTCGCAACTTTTGCTGTCGAAAAAGGCACAAAAGTGGCCAATTGGCACCAAGGGAATTTTTTCCGCATCGAGTTCTCATCATTCGAACGCTCAGGTCGTTACTACCTGCGTGTCGATAACCTACGCTCTGAAGTTTTTAGCATTGCACAGGGATTACTGTTGAACACCACGCTTTCAGATGTCCTGCACTACTTTAAGTCTCAGCGCTGCGGCGGACGCTTTGACAAGCAAGATCATTCGATCCCTCTGCTGGGCTCAGAGACTCGCGTTGACGTACACGGTGGCTGGTATGATGCATCCGGAGATGTGAGCAAATACCTTAGTCATCTCTCTTATGCCAACTATCTCAACCCTCAGCAAACCCCTATGGTGGTCTGGAATCTACTTCAAGGGTTAGAACAACTCGAAGAGAATGAGCAAGTCGCTGCATTTACTAAAGTACGCATGACAGAAGAAGCGCTGTTTGGCGCAGACTTCTTAGTTCGAATGCAAAATGAACAAGGCTTTTTCTATATGACCATTTTTGATAAGTGGTCAAAAGACACCAAGCAACGCGAAATCTGTGCATACGAAACACAGCAAGGGCATAAATCAGACGATTTCCAAGCCGGCTTCAGACAAGGTGGCGGCGTTTCAATTGCCGCTTTAGCCGCCGCGTCACGCCTTGATGAAAGCGGTGAATACTCATCGAATGATTACCTTGAAGCCGCAGAAAAAGGCTACTGGCATTTACGCGAATGCAACACGCAATATCTCAATGATCAGCAAGAGAACATCATTGATGAATATTGCGCCCTGCTTGCCGCCGTTGAGTTGTACCAATCGACACAGAAATCAGAGTACTTAAGTGAAAGTCGTCAATGGGCTGCAAAGCTTCACAACAGGCAGTGTAGCGATGACCGCTTTGAACATTTCTGGTCAGCAAACCAAGACGGCTCTCGCCCTTATTACCATGCCGCAGAAGCAGGTTTACCCACCCTTGCTCTATGCCACTATTTATCGATTGAAAACGACCCACAACAGGCGGCTATCAGCCAATCTGTTGTGCAGCGAAGTGTTGAGTTTGAACTGGCGATTACTCAAGCGACAGCCAACCCATTTGGTTACCCACGCCAATATGTAAAAGGTGTGGGAGAACAAAAACGCGATGCTTTCTTTGTCGCCCAGAACAACGAAACAGGTTACTGGTGGCAAGGTGAAAACGCCCGTTTAGGGTCCTTATGTGCAATGGCATTTTTCGCACTACCGCATATCCAAAACCAAGAAACCAAACAACAACTGCTGCGTTTTTCTCAAAACGCTTTGAACTGGATCCTTGGTCTCAACCCATACCACATGTGCATGCTTGATGGACACGGACACAACAATCCTGACTACCTTCCTCAGTATGGATTTTTTAACGCAAAAGGTGGTGTCTGTAACGGTATCACCGCTGGCTTTGAAGATGCACAAGATATCGCTTTTAATCCGCCGGGACAAAAAGACGACATGTTGCAGAACTGGCGTTGGGGGGAGCAATGGATCCCACATGGTGCTTGGTACCTATTGGCTGTAATTACTCAATTTAGCCACTTTTCTCAGCAAGAGGAGCAGTAACATGACGCTTTACTATGTCGGGATAGACGGTGGCGGTACTTCATGTCGAGCACGCATTCGCGATGCGGCAGGTCAGTTGGTCGGTGAAGCCAAAAGCGGCAGTGCCAATATCTTACTGGGTGTCAACGTCGCCATGGAGTCGATTATCGATGCGATTGCTCAGGCAGCCACGCTTGGTGGCCTGACAGAAGCCGATTTCAGCAAGATGCATGTGGGTTTAGCTTTAGCAGGGGCTGAGCAAAAGTCTGCATGGCAAGACTTTATGGCACAACCTCATCCTTTTGCTTCCGTCGTACTCAATACCGATGCATACGGTGCTTGTATCGGTGCCCATAACGGTGACGAAGGCGCCATTATGATTGCAGGTACGGGTTCGTGCGGTATCTATCTTAGCGGTAATCAGCAGCATGTGGTTGGAGGTCGTGAGTTTCCGATATCTGACCAAGGTGGTGGCGCAGTTATGGGTCTACGTCTAATTCAACAAGTATTGCTGGCTGACGATGGTATCGTCGAGAAAACGCCACTTGCCGAGCATGTTCTTGACCACTTCAACCATGATATCGACCAAATCGTCACATGGTCTAAAAGCGCGTTACCACGCGACTATGGTCAGTTTTCCCCTGCGATTTTCCACTATGCAACCCTAGGCGACAGCCTTGCTATCTCAATGCTTAAGCAGACGGCTGCTGACATTGAGATGTTCCTAGTCGCTCTACACCAAAAAGGAGCCACTCGTATCTGCTTGATGGGTAGCATTGCTGAGCGAATCAAGGCTTGGCTATCACCTCCGGTACAAGCTTGGGTGGTTGACGCTCAGTTTGATGCCATTGAAGGTGCCCTTATGTTCGCGGCTAAACCCGAACATAACTTGTATTAAGGATCTGTCATGAGCTTTCGTGTCGAACTCGCCGTTCTAGCTGAACAAAAACAGTTTTGTCGCTTTGGCTTAACTGTCCATAACCTTTCTGATCAGGATCTTGCTCAGTGGCAGATCCAATTCATTACTGATCGCTATATTCTGCCAGACAGTTTCACTAACGGGACGATCAAGCAGATCGGTAGTTTCTGCACCGTAGTGCCTGAATGTGACATTCTGACGGCTAATCAACACTACTACTGCGAGTTCAGCATCAATACGGCGCCATTGCGTTTTTACACTGATGGGTTCAAAGATGCCCTGATCATTGCCAACGACGGTGCAACGCAGTACCCAGTAACCTTAACGCCGATAGCGCTTGCCTCTCCCTATAGAGAGCGCACCCAATTGCCAGAGGTCGAGAGTAGGTCAATTGCATTGATTCCTAGACCTCACAAAATTGAGCAACTGGACGGAAGTTTTCGACTGACTCGCTCCAGCCAAATAACATTGCAAACTTCGCTGGCTGAAAAAGCCGCGACGTGGCTGCAAGTTGAACTTGAGCGATTGTTTGAGTTTACAGTACAGACCATCGGGCAAAGCGATATCGTGTTTCGCAACAATCCAACCCTTGACGAAGGTGAATACCATCTTACCGTCAGTGGAACGGGGATCAGACTAGAATCAGGGTCACATGCAGGTTTTGTTCATGCCAGTGCCAGCTTGCTTCAACTCATTCAATTCAGTGAGCAAAACAAAGAGTTATCGGTACCTTATGTGAAAATTCATGATGAACCACGCTTTAAATACCGTGGCATGATGCTTGACTGTGCACGTCACTTTCACTCGGTGGATATGGTCAAACGGCTGATTAACCAATTGGCACACTACAAGTTTAATACCTTCCATTGGCATCTCACTGATGATGAGGGCTGGCGAATTGAAATAAAGGCATTTCCTCAACTAACCGAGTCGGGAGCCTACCGCGGGCCAGGTACCGTGCTGGAACCACAATACAGTCACTTAAATCAACGTTATGGCGGTTACTACAGCCAAGAGCAGATTAAGGACGTCATCGCTTACGCGCAAGAACGAGGCATCAACGTCATTCCGGAGATTGATATCCCTGGTCACTGCCGTGCGGCAATCAAATCACTACCAGAGTTGTTGTGTGATCCTACTGATCAATCCCAATATCACAGTATTCAACATTATGACGATAACGTCCTATCACCAGCTTTGCCTGGCACTTATCAGTTTTTAGACAAGGTACTAGAAGAAGTTTCTGAACTCTTCCCTTCTCCTTGGGTACACATTGGTGCTGATGAAGTCCCTGCTGGTGTCTGGCTAGAAAGCCCTGCCTGTCAGGCGTTGATGGCTCAAGAGGGCTACCAAAACGCTAAAGAGCTGCAAGGACACCTACTCCGTTATGCAGAACAGAAACTGCGTTCACTGGGTAAACGTATGGTCGGATGGGAAGAGGCTCAACACGGTAATAAAGTCAGCAAAGACACGGTTATCTACTCTTGGCTGAGTGAAGAAGCGGCTCTTAACTGCGCTAAGCAAGGTTTTGACGTCATTCTCCAACCGGGTCAATCCACTTATCTCGACATGACTCAAGATTATCGTCCAGAAGAGCCTGGCGTTGATTGGGCGGCAGTGATCCCACTGGAGAACGCCTACCGCTATGAGCCATTGGCACAAGTGCCAGATAGCGATCCGATTCGCAAACGTATTCTAGGAATTCAGTGTGCGCTGTGGAGTGAAATTGTCACTCACCAGTCACGATTGGATTACATGATATTCCCAAGACTCACTGCGCTGGCTGAAGCCTGCTGGACTGACAGAGCAGGCCGAGATTGGCTCGACTATCTATCACGGTTGAAAGGCCATTTACCTTTGCTCGACAAACAGCAAATCGAATATCGCCAACCGTGGAATTAACAAAGGTGCAAATGCATGGCATTTGCAGTTTTCTCTAGCATTAAAGTTTTGGCTACCAAAGTGGTAGCTTGGTAAAAAGGAAATTAACATGAAATACGGCTATTTCGATAACGACAATCGTGAATACGTCATTACTCGACCTGACGTCCCTGCACCATGGACGAACTATTTAGGCACAGAGAAATTCTGTACGGTTATCTCGCATAACGCGGGGGGATACTCTTTCTACAACTCGCCTGAATATAACCGTGTTACTAAATTCCGCCCGAACGCGACATTTGATCGCCCAGGGCACTATGTGTACCTGCGTGATGACGAAACTGGTGATTACTGGTCAATCTCATGGCAACCAGTCGCGAAAAGCCTAGACGAGGCGAACTATGAAGTTCGCCATGGTCTTTCATACTCGAAGTTCAAGTGTGAGTACAACGACATCACTGCAACCAAGACACTATTTGTTCCTAAAGGTGAAGATGCAGAAATTTGGGATGTTGTGATTAAGAACACTTCAGACAAGCCTCGCACTATCAGCGCCTTCTCGTTTGTTGAATTCTCATTTAGCCACATTCAGTCGGACAATCAGAACCACCAGATGTCTCTATACTCGGCAGGTACGGCATACAAAGATGGTGTGATTGAATACGACTTGTATTACAACACCAACGATTTTGAAGGATTCTACTACCTAGCTTCTACATTTGAACCAGACTCTTACGATGGTCAGCGTGACAGCTTCCTAGGTTTATACCGCGACGAAGCAAACCCGATTGCTGTAGAGACAGGTAAATGTTCGAACAGCGCTCAAACCTGTTACAACCACTGTGGTTCACTGCATAAACAATTCACGATTCAACCGGGTGAAGAAGTCCGTTTTGCTTACATTCTGGGTATCGGTAAAGGCAACGGCGAGCGCTTACGTGCTAAGTATCAGGATCTAGCAAACGTTGATGCAGCATTTGCTGGTATCAAAGCTCACTGGGACGAACGTTGTGCTAAGTTCCAAGTCAAGTCACCAAACGAAGGCCTCGATACCATGATCAATGCTTGGACTCTTTACCAAGCTGAAACATGTGTTGTCTGGTCTCGTTTTGCTTCCTTCATCGAAGTAGGTGGTCGTACTGGTCTTGGCTATCGTGATACCGCTCAGGATGCAATTTCAGTCCCACATGCCAACCCTGCGATGACACGCAAACGCATTGTTGATCTTCTTCGCGGTCAGGTAAAAGCGGGATACGGTCTGCACCTATTCGATCCAGACTGGTTTGATCCTGAAAAAGCTGACGTTAAGCCTTCAAAATCACCAACAGTCGTACCGACACCATCAGATGAAGATAAGATCCATGGCATCGAAGATACTTGTTCTGACGATCATCTATGGCTCGTTCCTACCATCTGTAAATACGTAATGGAAACAGGTGAACACAGCTTCTTTGATCAAGTCATCCCATACGCAGATGGCGGTGAAGCAAGTGTTTACGACCATATGAAAGCCGCTTTAGATTTCTCTGCTGAGTACGTAGGTCAAACTGGCATCTGTAAAGGTCTGCGAGCAGACTGGAACGACTGTCTAAACCTAGGTGGCGGTGAATCTTCAATGGTTTCTTTCCTCCACTTCTGGGCACTGCAAGAGTTTATCGACCTTGCTAAATACCTTGGCAAAGACGCTGATGTGGCTAAGTACACTGAAATGGCAGCTAACGTACGTGAAGCGTGTGAAACTCACCTGTGGGATGAAGAAGGTGGTTGGTACATCCGTGGTCTAACTAAGAACGGCGACAAGATTGGTACGGCACAACAGAAAGAAGGCCGTGTTCACCTAGAATCAAACACACTCGCGGTTCTATCTGGCGCGGTATCGCAAGAACGTGGTAAAAAAGCAATGGACGCCGTAGATGAGAACCTGTTCTCTGAATACGGTCTACACCTAAACTCACCATCATTTGCAACGCCAAACGACGATATCGGTTTTGTTACTCGCGTTTACCAAGGCGTGAAGGAAAACGGTGCGATCTTCTCGCATCCAAACCCTTGGGCATGGGTTGCTGAAGCTAAGCTAGGTCGCGGTGACCGTGCAATGAAGTTCTACGACGCACTGAACCCATATAACCAGAATGACATTATCGAAAAACGTATCGCTGAACCGTACTCGTACGTTCAATTCATCATGGGTCGAGACCACCAAAATCATGGTCGTGCTAACCACCCTTGGTTAACAGGGACTTCTGGTTGGGCTTACTTTGCCGTGACCAACTTTATTCTGGGTGTGCGCACTGGCTTCGATGGTCTAACGATTGACCCTTGTATTCCAACTAACTGGCCAGGCTTCGAAGTAACTCGTCAGTGGCTTGGCGCAACCTACAACATCAAGGTTGAAAACCCGAGCTCTGTAAGCAAAGGCATCAAGTCAATCACAGTGAACGGTCAGGCCGTGGAAGGAAGATCTGTACCGGTTCAGCCTGAAGGCAGTGTAAACGACGTGGTGGTTGTGCTTGGTTAATCACCAGCAATGAGCCTCTTTCGAGAGGCTCATTACTTTCAATAAAGGATTATTCATATGATCAAATTTGGTACTGGTGGCTGGCGTGCATTCATAGGCGAAGAGTTCACCAAAGATAATGTCCGTTTAGTGGCACAAGCGGTTGCCAATATTATTAACCACGAGAACGTTGCCCAACGTGGCTTTGTTATCGGTTACGATCGACGTTTCCTGTCCGACAAAGCAGGACGCTGGTTCGCGGAAGTTCTCGCGGCTAACCGCATCAAGGTTAGCTTTATCGACAAGTTCGTTCCGACGCCAATCGTCATGTTCAAAGCTAAAGAGATGGGCTGTGCGTACTCTGCATGTATTACCGCATCTCATAACCCAGCCGATTACAACGGCATCAAAGTGTTTATTGAAGGCGGACGTGATGCGGATGAGATCATTACTGAAAAGATCGAGTCTCAAGTCGCCACCTTGACTCAACAACAAGTTCAGTCCATCGACTTTGAGCAAGCCGTGGAAGACAAGTTGATCGAAATTATCAATCCGATGAACGAATTCGTTGACTCGATCATCGACTTTATCGACATCGAGGCAATCAAAAAAGCCAATCTAAGAGTGTTGATCGATCCCATGTTTGGCGTGGCTAAGAATGCGCTGCAAACCGTACTGATCAACGGTCGATGTGATGTTGATGTGATCAACGACGGTAAAAACCCAGACTTTGGTGGATTAATGCCGTCTCCAAGTGCCGCAACCTTGTACCGTCTAAAACACCTAGTCGCGGCTGAAGGATACGATATCGGCATTGGTACCGATGGTGACGCAGACCGTTTAGGCATTATCGATGAGAAAGGGAACTTTATTCATCCAAATGAAGTTCTGATGCTGCTCTACTACTACTTGCTCGAATACAAAGGCTGGAAAGGCTCTGTCGTGCGTAATATTGCAACCACTCATCTGCTCGATAAGATCGCGGCTGATCATGGAGAGAAGAGCTTTGAGGTACCCGTTGGTTTCAAACACATTAGCTCACAGATGGAAGCCGATGACTCTCTTATCGGTGGCGAAAGCTCAGGTGGTTTAACGATTCGTGGTCACATCAAGGGCAAGGATGGCGTTTTTGCTTCAAGCTTACTGGTCGAAATGATCTCCGTTACAGGCAAAAAGCTTTCTGAGCTGCTTAACGAAATTTATGGTAAGTACGGCTATGCCTACACGGCGGAAGGCGATTGCACATTTAAACCAGCGCAGAAACAAGCTCTGTACGACAAAATCTACGTAGAAAAGCAACTGCCTCAATTTGAGTTCGAGATTGATAAAGTGAGCTACGAGGATGGGGCAAAAGTTTACTTTAAAAACGGTGGTTGGGTGATTGCACGTTTCTCTGGAACTGAGCCACTACTGCGCATTTTTGCCGAAATGGAAGATAAACAGACAGCGGAATGTGTTCTTCAACAAGTCAAAGAGTTTTTGCAATTGTAATGCTCTCATGACCCATCCTACCCTATAGGTGAAGAACACTTGCCCGGCTTAATCGCCGGGCTTTTTTTGTTGCAACATCTTGGATGTTCTACACCGAAACCGCCGAAATTTCCGCTCTGATATTTTCATGATCTTTGCCAACTTCAATAACACCATCATCATTAACTATTTGAGCCAACGGCTATTGCTCTGTGGTTAAGAAGACCATGATTATCCTCAAGATAACGTTAATCACATGTTTCCGGTGGAAGAACGTACGTCCTGCTCGAGTATTTCAATGTAAGCTCTCGTTCAGATGTACACTCGATGTAGCCTTGTTCGTAGAGGTTCTTTTTTAAGGTTGTATTCATATTCCACCCTATTACAAACGCAAACATGGTTAAGAACCCTAGAACAATAAAGACTATTTTAGGAATCCATTTGGCCTGCCGGCCTGTAATTAACGGGATAGTTGAAAATGTGAATGCTATGGTTGATATCATAAACCCAGCGAAAGAAGAGGCATCATTAATAGCCCCACTAACTTTGATTAGATCGCTTTGGTGGTTAAAATTACTTATGACTTTTACAGATTGCTCCCAAGAAATCCAAACCATTGGGCTACAAGCCAACATAAAAAGAAGAGCTTTGAACCTACTCACTCTCATCAATTAACTCCTCTATCTTCTTTTTAATTGGCTTTGTGTACTCATGATGGTCATCTATCTCTGTAACCTTATTCCCTATGACAAATGCAGACACCGCAAAAATACTTAAACCTATAGCTATAGGCAAAGATGCACCAAAAACAAAGGTAGCTACCCCACGAATAACTAACGTAAACCCTTGAGCGAGTACGCCAGCTACAACCCCTTAGATATATCCGCCGTAAATTGCCCGACGACTTTGCCTAGTGTCTTTTCATCGTGAAGCATATAGTCAACCGAGTTCACAGCTTTAATCACATGTTTCCGGTGGAAGAACGTACGTCCTGCTCGAGTATTTAAGTGTGAGCTCTCGTTCAGATGTACATTCGATATAGTCCTGTTCGTAGAGCTTTTCTTTTAATGTTACATTCATTCTCCAGCCTAGAAAGAAAGCCAACACTGTTATTCCTCCTAGTACAATTAAAACTATTTTAGGTATCCAGAGTAGCTTTTTCCCAGTAATGAAACAGATAAACATTAATATAGAAACAACAAACATTGACCAAGAAAAAGCAAATGTAGATGCGTCGTTGATTGCTCCACTTATGACAATTCTGTTGTTGGGTAATGTATAAACATCAAAAATCCCCATAACATCATTTATTGATAGAAAGAAAATTGATGCAAAAATTAACAAGAAGACAAATGCTTTTGAGCGACTAACTTTCATCAATTAATCTCTCAACTTCTCTCTTCATAGGGTCAGTGTATTTATATTGTTCGTCAATAGCAGAAACAGCTAACCCGATACCAAAAGCCATTATTACAAAAAAACCTAATACGGCTGCTGTGGGTGGTGTAGCAAAAAGAAAACTTACAGCTCCTTTGGCGACTAGAGTTACCCCTTGAGCAACTACGCCAGCGACTACGCCCTTAGATATATCCGCCGTAAATTGCCCGACGACTTCACCTAGTGTCTTTTCATCATGAAGCATATAGTCAACCGAGTTCACAGCTTTAATCACATGTTTCCGGTGGAAGAACGTACGTTTTGCTTGAGTATTTCAATGCAAACTCTCTCTCAGATGTGCATTCTATGTAGTTTGATATTTTTACTTTATCCCTTAACGAGGTATCTACATAATGTCCTATCAGAGCACCAATTAATGCACCAAATAGCATTAACCTTAGAGTTAATCTAGGGAGTTGAATACCTGTAACAACATTGAGTAATGCCATTGGGATAGAAGGAAGGAAAAAACCAAATAATACAAATGACGATGTATTGTTAAGGTATCCCGACACCTTTATTACAGGTTCAATTCCTACACCTTTCACGCTATGACTCAAATCATAAACTCCCAACCCACACCATGCCGCAAACCCTATAAAGAATATTAAAAATGTAAGTTTTTTAAAAATATCTAACATGATTAGTCAATTAAATCGTCTTCTGTAGTGGTTAAGAAGAACATGATTATCCTCAAGATAACGTTAATCACATGTTTCCGGTGGAAGAACGTACGTTCTGCTTGAGTACTTCAATGTAAACTCTCTCTCAGATGTGCATTCTATATAGCCTTTCTCATTAAGTTCTTTTTTTGTTGATACATTTATATGCCAACCATATGCAAAAGAAACCAAAAATAAGCAGCTTAAAACTATAACAACAACTTTAGGTAGCCACCTTAAGCATCTGCCCGTAACGAATACTATCAATGAAAATAACGACGCCATGATCATTGCGTAGCTAAGAGCTGATAACGATGCATCATTTAATGGGCTGTATATTTTAACAACACTCGGGAGACTTTCTGAGCCGTAAAAGCTACTTGTGGAGAAAGGGACTATAAGTAATGATGATGCAATGCATGACACCAAAAATAGTCCTGAGCGAAAACGGTTAATTTTCATCAATCAATCTCTCAATTTCTTTTTTCATTGGTTCCGTCCAAAAACTAAGTTGGTAAATAGTCGAATTTTCCTCACTTTGGAATCTAACCTCATTTACTGCTTTTAGGAGCCTTTATTGTTGAGATAGAGTAGTTACATCCAATTTTTGTATATTTGATAGATTGTAAAAACTACAGCTCCAATAGTGCATATAACCATGGTCCATCGATGAGAATAATATGAACTCATAACAGCATCATGATCGTCTGAATCTACATTATTTATTGTCCCATACCTCATCATCCCTTTCCCTTTGCAATAAAGCCGAAGCCCTAATCCAGAACAAAGAAAAGCCACCAACCAACCAACCGCAATATTTAATGCATGCTCACGAAAAAACAGCACGCCTAAAATAACGCAAAAAATAAATATGCCATCGGAGATATTCATATATCTCCAAACTTTCCCTTTATTAATCATCATCGTTATCGCCACTTAAAAAGTTACTAGAAAAATAGCTAACAACACTTTCTGATGTATCTTGGACTCGCTTCGGTAGATTAAGCAATCTCAAACGATATGCAGTACCCATCCCCATTGCATAAGCCCACGCGGGGTCAAAATTACCTTCAAACACACCAGAATAGGCAACATCAGCTAAAACCGTTCTTTGCAAAAGAGCTAAGTAAGGATTAGCAATTAAAGCAACGCCTATCGTCTGCATCACATCCGAACGTTTATCTTGTGTCGCTGCCTCGATGTAATCCTGAAAGGCATCATCTTCCATGTCGATGTGGGCATTTCTCATTAGACATTCAGGCGTGGCGCAACTCGCTTTAAAGCGAACGTTAAACGATTCATTATTCACCACTAGATTACGTCGATAGCTGCCGCCTTGAGAGAAATCACCTACCGTTTCTGTGCGGCGTGATAAGCGATTTTCTTCGAGCTTTTTAAGCGTGCCACCCCCATCAATAAAGCCATTTTTGATTTGATGAATGAGGTCATATCCAGTCTCATAGGAAATATTTCCCCCGTTATACCCTTTCAAGATAACGTCGAATGCTTGACTAAATTCTTTTACCGCTTGGCTATGTACTGACGTTTCCAAATTCAGCGCAGGAAGAAAAATCAAAAGCTCTTCTGTGGCTTTAAGAACTTCATTATCTAGCTTTCTTTTCTCTACAACCGTTGTTCCCGCATTTAAATAACGCCCTCCCATTGAACTTGCGACACTCTGATAAGTTGCCTCCATTTCTTGTGGACTGGCATGGGGTTTAAATCCATAAACCTGCCCATTACTTTGAGAGAATTTCATCGCTCCAGCAGAAGCAATGAGCGTATTTGAGCCCCAAGAACAATCACAAGCGACGATATCACCATGCAATGCGGCCTGAATATTATCGACAAAGACCGCAATCGTTTCTAAAGGAATGATTTCACCTTGCCCTTTTTCGCAAGCGGGACACGTCGCTATCATTTTTATCTGCGTGACTCCTTCTCCCACATGCATGACATTACCGACACCCGATGTCACGACACCTCCTGTCGTCGTTCTATCACCTTTGTGTATTAAACCTCGACCTTCTGCTTGTGCTGACATTGTGAGTTCCTTATTGACTATTTGCGCCCATCAGGGCATTTGGAATTCGGAAAATATCCTACGTTAATTGACAATACCTGCCTGTTTTTATTCATTATGATTCGGCTTTATAGCGAGAAAGCGTTCTAGATACTGTTGGCCGTGATACGGAAAACAGCTCGGCTAGAGTATTGTCTTATTCCGTGCATTCGACACCGCTCCTTTTGCTGTTTAACTGAAAGTTTGGGCTGATTTCCTTTAGCTTGAGCAATCGCTCATTCCTTCACGAGTTCTCAAACAAATCAAACCTGTTTCAAACTGAGCAGCAGTAGCTAAAATATTAAAGAACATCTTGCCCATTGGGTCTATTGGATCATAAATACTTGATCCTTATGCCAGTTTTAAATCTCGATTTGGTCATATCTCGTCGGTGACTTTGTTGAAGACTATGAACTGATGGTGCCTTTTCAAGCATTACAAATGGTTGGGCATTAAGTCTCGTTCAGTCCGTATCGATGGTGTCGTCACTAGTATCAGGCTGGAAGCGGTATTTTGGAAGATAATAGAGGACATTGCGAGCGATGCGGATATCTCTGTCGCAGAATTTTTGACTCGGATTTACAATGAAGTGATACAACAAAGAGGTGAGTTAGGTAACTTCACCTCTTTGCTGCGTGTCGCGTGTACCACCTATCTAAATGGTGGCAAACGGATTCAGATTTAACCTAAATGGCTAAAACGCCAGTACGCCTTGCGTTTCCACTTTAACAGAGACTTGCTGACCAATACTCAAAGGTTCAGATGAGCTGGCAAGTAAACGGTGACCACCCGCGTCAATCACATAACGGCAATGATCTCCCATAAACTGTTGCTCAAGCACGGTCACACTGCTCTCTTCTGCCGCACTGATCTGGACATGCTGAGGGCGAAGTAATAACTCGCAATGCTGACCGACTTCAATGTTCTGCTGTGCTTTCGCTTCTACCATACCTAGCTGCGTCTCATATTCTGAATCAGAAGCCCGAGTCGCTTTGAGATAGCTACCACCACCCAAAAAGTCAGCAACAAACTTACTTGAAGGCTGATAGTAGAGCTCGCTAGCCGTACCATATTGCTCAATCACGCCATGATTCATCACCGCCATTTTATCAGCGAAGGCGAAGGCTTCTTCACGGCTATGAGTAACGAAAATGGCAGTGACACCCTGTTTCTTAAAGATCTTACGAATCTCGCCAATTAACTCATGGCGCACCTGCGTATCAATATTAGAAAATGGTTCATCGAGCAGCAAAAGATCCGGTTTGTACGCTAGTGAACGCGCTATTGCCACCCGCTGTTGCTGGCCACCTGAGAGTTGGTGTGGGTATCGCTCACCGTAACCATTGAGATGCACTAACTCAAGCATCTCTTCCACTTTGGCTTGCTGTTCAGCAACCGACAGTTCACGTAACCCAAACGCAACGTTCTGAGCCACAGTAAGATGTGGAAACAGCGCATAATCCTGAAAGATCATACCAATATTACGCTGCTCGGGAGGAAGCCAGTTTTTGCCATCATCGATCAGCATGCAATTTAGGCTCATCACGCCAGAACTTAATGGCAACAAGCCTGCAATCGCTTTCAATAGTGTTGTTTTACCGCAGCCACTTGCCCCAAGTAGACAAACAATTTCCCCCTGCTCCACTTCGAGAGAAAGTGACTCAAGAACTGTCGTCTCTTGATCGTACTTACACGTTAAGTTTTGTATTGATAGGGCACAGCTCATCAGTGTGAATGCTCCAGTGAACGGTTAACAATAACTAAAGGGACAAGACCAACTAAAACCAGTAGCACGGCTGGTAACGCCGCTAACTCTAACTTCTCATCAGACGCGAAGTTATAAACATAAGTCGCCAATGTTTCAAAGTTAAATGGTCGTAGCAATAAAGCGGCGTTTAGCTCTTTCATTGACTCGATAAAGACCAGCAAAGCCGCTATCAGCGCCCCACGACGAACAAGAGGCAAATGAACTCGTCTTAGCATCTCATTGGCGTTACATCCCATAGTGCGTGATGCCATATCAAGAGACGGTGAAACTTTGCTTAAACTGCTTTCAATACTGCCAATCGCCACAGCAGAAAAACGCACCACCATAGCAAAAACAATCGCAAACATTGAGCCAGAGAAAATCAATCCTGGACGCTCCCACTCCATGTACTTTGCAACATCATTGACTAAGTGGTCCATAGACAATACCGGAACCATAACACCAATGGCTAAAACCGTTCCTGGAACAGCATAGCCCATCGACGATAGGCGCATAAAGGCTAAGCTTTGACGGCTAGGGTTGACACGCTGAGAAAAATTAACGATCAACGCAACCATTACACCAATGAATGCCGCCGCAAGAGATACGTAAAGACTATTTAACGCATATTCGCGGAACTCAGCCGTCCAACTCTGTGCGAAATACTTATATGCATAGATAAGCAACTGACCAAGAGGGAGAATGAATGCCACGCAAACCAGCCCCCAACACCATGTTAGCGCCAACCACTTTTTCCACCCGACGAGATCGTAACGAAAATCTTCGCGGCTACTAAACTGACTCTGAAATAGCTTCTGTTTTCTACGGCTATAGCGTTCTGCACTTAAGAGTAAAATCACCACCACAAGCATAATGGCTGAAATTTTTGCCGCCGCAGTGAGGCTCGAATAGCCTAACCAAGTGTCATAAACCGCGGTGGTTAATGTATTGACTGCAAAGTAGCTAACCGTTCCAAAATCACCCACGGTTTCCATTGCCACCAAAGAGAGGCCGACGGCTATAGAGGGGCGTGCAAGAGGAAGCGAGATACGACGGAAACTTTCCCACGGTGAACACTTGAGCAATCGAGCCGATTGTAGCAAAGAGACATTCTGCTCCATAAACGCGGCACGACATAATAAGTAGACGTATGGGTAGAGCACCAGTGACAGTACAATAGTCGCTCCTGTCAGTGTTCGAATATCAGGAAACCAATACTCACCAGGTCCCCACCCTGTCAGATCACGGAGAAAAATCTGTACCGGACCTGCAAAGTCAAACCAGTCCGTAAAGATATAACCGACGATATAGCCAGGCATCGCCAGTGGTAACACCAATGCCCATTGTAAAATGCGTTCACTCGGAAGGCGGCACATCGCCATAATCCAAGCCGATGGAATACCAAGCACCAAGGATAGCAAGATCGTTCCTATAACAAGAACGACGGTGTTATACGCATAGGTCGGCATTACCGTTGACATCAAATGACTAAAAAGCTCATTTGTTTCGCCCACAGCAGTAGTGAATATCGCTAAGATCGGCAAAACCAGTAGTAAAGCAAGCGCTCCACTACTGGTTTTCCATAGGTAATTTTTTTCTTTCATCGTCTAATAACAACGAGGCTGTATGAAACATAAATGCAGTTGCAAATACATCTCATATCCCTTTAATAGTTTAAGGGTATTTATACCCATATACTCAAAGGAGTTCAAGGTGAACTGCTCTTAGCCGTGAGTATAAAAACAAACAACCCCAAGTAACTTAACGAAAAGCGACTTGAGGCTGTATTTTAGTCAGTCATATTCGACTCACTACTTAAAACTATTATAGGTCGAACTTCACTTCGTCTAGCAGTTTGATTGCTGCTTCGTGGTAGTTAGCAACGTCATCTAGAGAAATCATGTCAGACTTGAAGTCACCCCAAGATGCCACTAACTCAGAACGCTTAACACCCTCTTTTACTGGGTATTCGTAGTTAACTTCTGCGTACATGCTTTGTGCAGTATCACCCGCTAGGAACTCCATAAGTTTCTGAGCGTTTTCTTTATTTGGTGCGTACTTAGCCATTGCCATACCAGAGATATTTACGTGAGTACCTGTTGTTTTCTGGTTAGGGAAGTTAATGTAAACCGCGTCAGCCCAAGCTTTTTGCTCAGCATCGTTAATCATGTTACCTAGGTAGTAGCTGTTACCTAGAGAAACATCACATAGGCCTTCTTTGATCGCTTTAACTTGTGCACGGTCGTTACCTTGAGGTTTACGTGCTAGGTTCGCTTTTACGCCTTCCAACCACTCTTTCGTCGCAGCTTCACCTTCGTGAGCAATCATCGCAGAAACTAGAGATACGTTGTATGGGTGCTTACCGCTACGTGTACAAATTTTGCCTTTAAATTCAGGCTTAGTTAGATCTGCGTATGTAAAGTCTTCACCTAGACGACCAACACGATCACGAGAAGAGTAAACGCTACGAGTACGAGTTGTTAGAGCAAACCACTCGTTATTTGTATCTTGGTATTGAGCAGGGATGTTCTTTTCTAGCACTTCACTCTCTACAGCTTGAACTAAGTTTTTCTTAGTCAGCTCAGAAAGGCGGCTAATATCAACGGTTAGGATAACGTCTGCTGGGCTGTATTCACCCTCTTGCGCTAGCTTCTCTGTCAGACCTGTCTTAGCAAACTTAACGTTTACTTTGATACCCGTTTCTTTTGTAAACTCGTTGAACATTGGCTCAACTAGGAATGGCTGGCGATAAGAGTACACGTTAACCTCTTCTGCAGCCATCGCAGTTGAAGGAGCAATTGTTGCACATGCTAATGCAGAAAGAGTTAGCAGCTTTTTCATTGGTTCAATCCTTTAGTATTCGAAATGATAACGTTTATCAGTTGCGTTATTATATTCATCATAGTCGAGAAAACAATGATGCAAAACAAAAAAACCTGCTCATTTGAGCAGGTTTTTGATAAGTTTATTTGTAACTGTTTGTTACGTCACATCTAGTATAATTACTTCACTGTCACGAATTCAGGGTAAGCACCTACGCCACAGTCATGCATATCCATGCCTTCCATCTCTTCATCTTCAGAGACGCGAATACCCATAGTGGCTTTCAGTACCGCCCACACCGCAAGGCTTGCACCAAATACCCAAGCGAAGATAACTCCAGCACCAAGAAGCTGTGCACCAAATGATGCATCGCCATTGCTTAGTGGAACAACCATCAGGCCGAAGAAACCACATACACCGTGAACCGAAATCGCACCAACTGGATCATCAATCTTCAGTTTGTCCAAGCCGATGATGCTGAACACCACGAGCGCTCCCGATACCGAGCCAATCGCAACCGCATACAGTGGCGATGGAGAGAGAGGATCCGCAGTAATAGCGACTAGACCTGCTAACGCGCCATTTAGAATCATCGTAAGGTCGGCTTTACCCCAAGTGGTCTTACATACAAGCAGTGCTGCAATGGCACCCGCCGCTGCTGCTGCGTTAGTGTTCAGGAAGATCTGACCGACTGCTGTCGCATTTTCAAAGTCTGACACCATCAACTGTGAGCCACCGTTGAAGCCAAACCAACCAAACCACAGGATGAATGTACCCAGTGTTGCTAGCGGCATGTTAGAACCAGGAATTGGGTAGATTTCACCATTTTTACCGTACTTACCTTTACGTGCACCCAGTAGTAGAACACCCGCTAGTGCTGCTGCTGCTCCCGCCATGTGTACGATTCCTGAACCTGCAAAGTCACTGAATCCCGCTTCAGATAGGAAACCTCCGCCCCAAGTCCAGTAGCCTTCCATTGGGTAGATAAACGCTGTCAGTACCGCAGAGAAGATAAGGAATGACCAAAGCTTCATACGCTCAGCAACCGCTCCTGAGACTACAGACATCGCTGTAGCAACGAAAACTACTTGGAAGAAAAAGTCAGATTCAAGTGAATGATCCGCGCCCTCTCCTTGTGTACCAATCAAGGCACCAAATGATGGTAGCCAACCACCTTCGCCGTTATCGACATACATGATGTTGTAGCCAACGACTAAATAGGTGGTACATGCGATCGCGTACAAGCAGACGTTCTTAGTTAGAATTTCTGTCGTGTTTTTTGAGCGAACAAGACCCGCCTCCAACATTGCAAAACCTGCGGCCATCCACATAACCAACGCACCTGAAATGAGGAAGAAAAAGGTGTCTAGTGCGTAACGTAACTCTGTTACTGTTGTCGTTAATTCCATCGTATTATCTCCAGTCCTTTGAATTCTTAAAGTGCTTCAACGTCCATTTCACCCGTACGGATGCGAACCGCCTGACTCAGGTCATAGACAAAAATCTTGCCGTCACCGATTTTTCCCGTGTGCGCAGCTTTAGATATCGCCTCAATGACGCGGTCTACATTGTCTGCCTGTGTCGCTATCTCTAACTTTACCTTTGGTAGGAAGTCGACTTGATATTCCGCACCACGATAAAGCTCGGTGTGTCCTTTCTGACGGCCAAAGCCTTTCACTTCTGAAACCGTCATCCCTTCGATACCGACATCAGCAAGCGCTTCTCGAACATCGTCTAATTTAAATGGTTTGATAATCGCGTTTATAAGTTTCATTGCATCCTCTCTGAAGCTGTCATCCTTTTTGTTATTAAGTAATCCAAGCTGCGTGCCAAGTTTTTAAGCTGTTGATAATTAATGAAAACACATAAAATTCATGACCTAATAACAAAAAAGGCGCACCATTTAGGTGCGCCTTGCTCACAATTTTAAGGCAAGCGTTCAATCGCTCACCATAGAAGTGCATTACTTGGTCGTCAGGAATGTTTTCCACTGTGCGATCAGATCTTCAAAGTCCTCAATACCGCAACTTGCCGTGCTTTCACTATCATAAAAGTCAAACTCACTATCACTGTCCATTTCCTGTCCATGAGCCAACACGTTTTCTTGAACAATGACCTCATCGCCTTGAATACTCAGTGAGATCTCGGTTCCTTCAAGTTGGTGCTCCAGTTGAGGATTTAAGCGAGCGTTTTCGATCAAGCGTTCGACTTGTTCGATTTTTTGCCAGTCTTTACTGACTTCTTCTTGCAACCAGCGACCTACGATTTCATGCCCCATACTGGACTTAACATAGTATTCGCCCATGAGGGTATTTCTAATAAATTCAAATTCCATAGGACGCCTCTGTATATTCCACCAAACTTAATCGGCGGCAGTATACAGGGTCGAGAATCGAGAATCGAGAATCGAGAATCGAGAATCGAGAATCGAGAATCGAGAATCGAGAATCGAGAAAATTATGGCTTGTTAAGGGCTGGTTCTGTCAACACCTTGTGGAGGTAAGGTTCAATCACTTCACTACTCGCCCATCTCTCGAAGGGCGCAGCCCGCTCTCACAGTGAAGCGTTCTCTGAGGGGAAGCCCGAAAAAAAGCGCCCACCTTGCGGTGGGCGCTTTCTCAGCAATTCAGTATTCCAGAGCTTGTTAAGCTGGCTCTTGGAAAATCACTGTATCTGCTTTTGCCGTGTACTGAGACATCTTATGGAAGTTCAAGTAACGGTATGTATCCGCTGCTGTTGCATCAATCTTAGATGCGTACTCTAAGTACTCTTCTTTCGTTGGGATACGGCCAAGAATCGCACCCACCGCAGAAAGTTCAGCAGAAGCTAGGTAAACATTCGCACCTGTACCTAGACGGTTCGGGAAGTTACGAGTCGACGTAGACATCACTGTCGACTTATCAGCAACACGTGCCTGGTTACCCATACATAGTGAACATCCCGGAGTTTCAATACGAACCCCAGCACGGCCAAAGATACCGTAGTAACCTTCTTCAGTTAGCTGATCCTTATCCATCTTAGTTGGTGGAGCAACCCACAGACGAGTGCTAAGAGAACCATTGAACTCTTCTAACATCTTACCCGCAGCACGGAAGTGACCAATGTTAGTCATACAAGAACCGATAAACACTTCTTGAATCTCAGTACCTTGGACGTCAGACAGTAGACGAGCGTCATCTGGGTCATTAGGAGCACATAGGATTGGCTGGTCGATGTCAGCAAGATCGATTTCGATAACGTGAGCGTACTCTGCATCAGAGTCAGCTGTCAGCAATTCAGGATTTGCTAACCACTCTTCCATCCCTTTAATACGACGCTCAATAGTACGTACATCACCGTAACCTTCCGCGATCATCCACTTAAGCATAGTGATGTTCGAGTTTAGGTACTCTTCGATAGACTCTTTTGAAAGCTTCACTGTGCAGCCAGCTGCACTGCGCTCTGCCGAGGCATCAGAAAGCTCAAATGCCTGCTCTACAGAGAGATGCTCAACACCTTCAATCTCTAGAATACGACCTGAGAATTCATTGATCTTACCTGCTTTTTCAACCGTCAATAGACCTTGCTGAATTGCGTAGTAAGGAATGGCATGTACTAGGTCACGTAGAGTGATACCTGGCTGCATTTCACCTTTAAAGCGAACCAAAATTGACTCTGGCATATCCAGTGGCATTACACCAGTCGCGGCTGCAAATGCAACAAGACCAGAACCTGCTGGGAACGAGATACCTAGAGGGAAACGAGTATGCGAGTCACCACCTGTACCGACAGTATCAGGCAATAGCATACGGTTTAGCCATGAGTGGATAACACCGTCACCAGGACGTAGAGAGACACCACCACGGTTCATGATGAAATCTGGTAGCGTGTGGTGAGTGTTAACGTCAACAGGTTTCGGGTACGCAGATGTGTGACAGAATGACTGCATCACAAGATCCGCAGAGAAGCCAAGACACGCGAGGTCTTTTAGCTCATCACGCGTCATTGGGCCAGTTGTATCCTGTGAACCTACTGTTGTCATCTTAGGTTCGCAGTACTGACCTGCGCGAACACCTTCAACGCCACACGCTTTACCAACCATCTTCTGAGCTAGCGTATAGCCTTTAGTTGAAGCTGAAGGATCGACTGGCTTAGCAAACAAATCCGTTTCGCCTAAACCAAGCGATGCACGTGCACGGCTTGTTAGACCACGACCGATAATCAGAGGGATACGACCACCAGCGCGAACTTCATCAAGCAGAACTTTACCTAGCTCAAAGCTAGAAATTTCAACGCCATCTTTACGAACAACACCTTCATAAGGGTAGATATCAATCACATCACCCATGTTCATGTCTTGCACGTTCAGTTCGATAGGTAGTGCACCAGAATCTTCCATTGTGTTGTAGAAGATTGGGGCAATCTTACCACCCAGACACACGCCACCTGTGCGTTTGTTTGGTACGTAAGGAATATCTTCACCCATAAACCAAAGCACAGAGTTTGTCGCTGATTTACGAGAAGAACCTGTACCAACAACGTCACCAACATAAGCAAGTGGGATGCCGTCTTTTTGTAGTTCTTCGATCTGGCTAATAGGACCAACGCTGCCTGGTTGATCTGGGTTGATACCTTCACGTTCCATTTTTAGCATCGCTTTTGCGTGCACTGGAATATCAGGACGAGACCAAGCATCTGGTGCTGGAGATAAGTCATCAGTGTTCGTTTCACCGGTAACTTTGAATACTTTAACAGTAATTTTTTCCGCTACTTTCTCTTTAGCCGTAAACCACTCAGCATCCGCCCAAGATTGTAGGACTTGCTTAGCTGAATCATTACCTGCTTTTGCTTTCTCTTCTACATCATAGAAAGCATCAAACATCAGTAGAGTATGAGAAAGCGCTTTAACAGCGATAGGAGCCAACTCAGCGTCATCTAGCAGAGAGACTAATGGCTCAATGTTGTAACCACCTTGCATAGTGCCAAGCAGCTCCGCCGCTTTTGCTTTGCTGACAAGTGGTGATGAAACCTCACCTTTAGTGATAGCGGTTAAGAAACCTGCTTTAACATACGCAGCTTCGTCTACACCTGGTGGGATACGGTTTTCTAGGAGGTCAAGAATAAACTCTTCTTCACCTTGAGGCGGGTTCTTCAGAAGTTCCACAAGGCCTGCAACTTGCTCGGCATCTAGTGGTTTAGGAACAACTCCTTCGGCAGCACGCTCTTCGACGTGTTTACGGTAGGCTTCAAGCACGACTTTTTCCTCTCATTGCGGTTCCTCCCTCTTATTGCTATTTGTTCAAAGAATAAGGGAGTGAACATCCTTGGAAACTTGGCTCTCCATGCCATATTTTTCATTCAATCTTGACTGAGAAACAGTGCCAGAGAGGCCAAACTGTGGGCGGTAGAATAGCAAATTTAACCTTAAATTAAAATCTCATCATTTTGACCAACATAGCAACTTAAGACTAAAGTTCTATGATTTTCACTGGTCAATCCCGCCTATTCCCATACTTTGAGAATGGCGGAAATGGACATATAAACACCAGAGCTACTTAAAGGTAGTACCGATAATTAGGTAGTATGAATCATAGTTATTTTCGGTACGCCCGTAACCAAACATAACCGGCCCAATCGGTGAGTCAACCCCTGCAAATACAGAACCTGCGGTATACAAAGGTGCTTCGTTGATTTCGAGATCCGGATCAGACCAAACCCCACCATGCTCAAGCGATGCACCGACATAAAACGGGGAGCTAAACAGGCCAAAGTCGTTGTCAAACCAGCGATAGCGGTAAACCACGCTACCAAACACTTTATTCTGACCAATTAAGCTGTTTCTTGGGACACCAGATAAGTTAAGAAAGCCACCAATCTCTTCAGGATCAATTGGCACCGAAGAATTCTTACTCTCTACAAAACCCAGATCGACATTTGCGACCAAAGTATGGCGTGAAAACGTATGTGCAGCGATCATTTTCGCTCCGATTTCATACGATGTGTCTTCAACTCTCTGGTTCTCAACCAACACACTATCACCGACGCTTTTGTCGTGTGAGACGAGATAATTGAGATCCAAGTAAAAACCAGAGCGCGGAAAACTGTAGTTGTCGAGAGTATCAATCCGATAGTTCGCAAACGCCCCTAAGCGATGAAACGCAACATCACCAAAACTAGGTAAAGTCGAGAGTGTGCTCTTGCCATCGGTGTACCTTACCCCTGCCATGAAACGTCGCCACAAGGTATCTTGATAACCAATCGCCCACTGGCTAACCCACTCAGTATACGCAACTGGTACGTAATTCTTGGTTGCCTCTAGGCTTGTATCATCAAAGCCAGTCACTGGCGCATTACGTTTTTCATTGCTGTACGTGAGAGCTAACGTTGTAAAGGTCTTTTGGCTCGAAAAGAATGGCGAGAAAAACTCCGCTTCGATGAGCTTATCTGTGCCGATTTCAAAGTTGGTTCTCAACTCTGATCCATGGGAGTTGAGGTTGGTAAAATTCGTCGACACACCAATGGAATACTGGCTGTCTGTTGAGAAATCATCCTCAAGGAAAAAACGGAAGTTTACATAGTTTGGCCCCCAAGACTTCTCATCAACATCAACGATCAGGGCATCTTGCCCATCGACTTCATCATAGCGATAAGTCACTAGTTCAAAACGGTCTAAAGCGTAAAGATCTTGGATACTTTTCTCTACCTGATCCAAGGTGTACTGCTTACCTGCTTCAAGCTCAAGACGGTTTTCAAGAAGGGTGTCTGTATAGTGGGTGTTATTATTGATGACCACTTTATCAACGGTAATTTCATCACCATATCGCAGTTCACGTCGGACATTCTGTTTCTGTTCAATATAGTGTTGATAGTCTGCCGTGGATAAGCTCAGTTTCTGCAACTCTGCTTTCCTCGCCATCGTTGCCTGATAACCTCTTTCAAATGCCTGCGGCATTTTATCAAACTCAGTGGTTCCCATTTCGCCAACATCAGGCTGCAAGAAAAAGTCTTTGTCTGTCAGTAATTCAGCCTGACGAGCTGTCGTACTGCGGACCAAATAGTTGGAGAGTTGGTCTGCCACCGTTAGGAACGTGGTGAAGTCTTCTTCATTTTTGTATTCCGTACCGATATCAACCGCGATAACAATATCAGCCCCCAAGTCACGCGCAACGTCTACTGGCATATTGTTCGTCACGCCACCATCCACCAACATCTGACCATTGAGTTGGTAAGGAGGCAGTGCGCCGGGAACCGACATACTGGCCATCATGGCATCAACCAAATAGCCCTGACTGATCACAACTGCTTTCAGTTCAATAATATCGGTCGCGACAGAACGGTAGGGAATGGCGAGATCATCAAAAGAATCAAACGGAGGTAAATTGCCCGTCGTTTCACGGAGCAATTTAAGCATTCCCTGCCCCTGCACGATCCCACGACTAGCTCGAACCTCCCCCCAGCGTAAACCAAGGTCAGTAGTTAACTGATATCTATCTTCGTACTCCTTGTCCTGTACTTTTCGCTGACTGCGGTCGACTCGATCTCGATAACCACTGTTCCAGTCAACGGTATCAATGAAAGACTCGATTTCATCGGCGCTCATACCGGTCGCGTACAAGCCCCCTACATAAGAGCCCATACTGGTACCAGTGATTACATCAACAGGCACCCTTAGTTCTTCAAGCGCTTTTAGCACACCAATATGCGCTGCGCCTTTCGCGCCTCCACCAGCTAAAACAACTGCTACTTTGGGCCGCGTATCAGGTTGCGGCTCTGTCTGTGCTATCGCATTAAAGGCAACGCTTCCAAACAAGCATAATAGGAGGCCTGCTAATTTTTTCACGATACAAATCCCTTTCTACAGTCGTTCTAACGTTTATACTGACAGACTTAATCAGCGTAAAGTACTAATATTCAACACCATGTGTGTTACCAACTAAATAATTTCTGTAACCATTGTTTAGGCTGGCTATCACATTGCTGCTTCATTGCGCCATTGATGTCCCACACTGGCAATGTGAACTCGTTTCCACAATCCAAATCCAGACTACCCTGAGCCGTTTTAGCAAAACCAAGCGTACTGATTCCCTGAGGCCAAGGTAGGGTTAACTTTTCAGGAATACGGTGCTCTAGGTACTCAGCGTAAACTCGCAATGCACCACTTGAACCGGTTAACTTCGTCGGTTTGTTGTCATCTCGGCCTAACCAAATCGTGGTCACTTCTCGCCCATCGACGCCGACAAACCAACTGTCTCGAGTATCGTTACTGGTTCCGGTTTTTCCTGCTAACGCCGCCCAGCCAAACTGGCTGTTGAGATGACGCCCAGTTCCTTCCAAGACGCCTCGCTTCATTGCGTATGTCGTTAACCACGCGGCCTGCTGATCAACGGTTTGTGACACTTTCGGTAATGACTGGTACAGCACATTCCCTTCCAAATCAATCACGGAGCGCAAGGCTGACAGCTGAGCTTGTTTTCCCGAGTTAGTCAGCGTTTGGTACATCTGCGCGACTTGAAATGGCGTTAACGTAAATGAACCAAGAAACATCGACGGAACCGGACGAATTTCATTCTTGTCTACGCCAAGTTTTTCCAACGTGTTAACCACATTGGCGATACCAACCTGCATCCCTAGCTCGACCGTAGGTACATTGAGCGACTTAGCTAAAGCGATATACAAAGGCACATCACCACGGAACTGACGGTCATAATTTCTAGGCGACCAGACATCACCTTTACTGCCTTTCAAGCTAATCGGCTTATCGTGCAGCGTCGTGGCCAGATTGTATTTCTCTGGTTGTTCCAATGCCGTGAGATAAACCGCAGGCTTGGCTAATGAACCAATTTGTCGGCTGGCATTCAGAGCTCGGTTGAAGCCATCGTAACCGGTTCGTTTCCCTCCGACCATGGCTCGTATTTCCCCTGTGTGCCTGTCAACAGCGACAGCTGCGCCTTCAAGAGATTTACCCGCCACATCAGCAAGTTGCGGAATTTTCTTTGCGATTGCTCGTTCAAGTTCTTGCTGAGAAACAGGATCCAATGATGTAAATACACGTAAGCCGATATCTGACTGAAATGCATCCCCAGCCTTCTGTTCTAGTTCAATCTTCAACTGCTGAAAATAAGCGGGTTGGCGGCTGGCAATTTTCGGATTGTCCTGAATATCAAGGGGGCGACTTGCCGCCATATCATACTGTTCTGCCGTGAGAATGTTTTGCTGCATCATTAGGCGTAACACTAAATCTCGACGCTCTTTCGCACGCTCAGGAAAGCGCACCGGATTGTAGTAGGAAGGACCTTTTACCATGCCCACCAGCAGAGCAAGCTGGTCAATGCGCAGTTCTTGGATCGGCTGACCAAAGTAAAGTCGCGAAGCAAGACCAAAGCCATGAATCGCCTCGCCGCCACTTTGACCGAGATAAACCTCGTTCAGATACGCCTCTAGTATGCGATCTTTGCTGTAGCGATAATCCAGAATCAAAGCAATGTAGGCTTCTCGAACTTTACGCCATAAGGTTCGATCACTGGATAGAAAAATATTCTTGGCCAACTGCTGAGTCAGAGTACTGCCACCCTGCACAGTTCTGCCCGCCTTTACGTTAGCAACCATCGCTCGTGCAATCGCAACAGGCGAAACGCCATCATGTTGGTAAAAGTTGCGATCTTCTGTGACGAGTAGGGCATCCACCATGACTTCTGGGAACTGGTCTCGACGCAAAAACAGTCGCTGTTCATCGTGGTTTTTCTCCAACATACCAAGCATTTTCGGCTCAATACGTAAGTAGCCTAAATCGCCTTTCTTTTCTAGTGATTGAATGCGCTCTAGCTGGCTTGAAGAGAAATGGAGCATCACATGACGATCAGGCTCTGGACCATCACTAAATTCAAATGGTCGACGAATCACTTCAATTTTTGTCGAAGAAGAAGAGTACTCGCCAGGGTAGCGAGGTTGGCGGACTTTGCGGTAATTGAGCACGTCTAACTCATTGCGCACTTCTTGAATAGTAATATCTTCGCCCGGAGCCAAGTTAAGGATTCGCGCATAAACCACAGTAGGCAAATCAAATAATTGCCCTTCAAAGCGTTGTTTCACCACACTATCTAGATAGATACCAACAAACAGCAACAAAGCGAAGCCAGCTAAGCCGACCTTCCAGCTAATGCCCCATAATGTTTTCAGCCACCTACGTTGGGGCGGCTTACTAGGCTTACGCTGAGGCGATTTCGCGCTTCGTTTACCAGATGGCTTCTTGGCGGTTGTGGATGTTTTTGCCTTACTGGTTGTGGTGGTATTTTTCTTGGTCATGAGTTCAATTGTCGTTTTGTTTTCGTTGTCGCTACATGGTTAGCGGGATCATCAGGCCAAACGTGTTTGGGGTAGCGACCTTTCATCTCTTTTTGCACTTCGATATAAGCACCCGCCCAAAAGCTAGCAAGATCTCGGGTCACTTGCAGAGGTCGCTGCGCCGGAGAGAGTAGTTCCAAAACTAAACGCTTCCTGCCCTGTGCTATTTCTGGAGAAGCCTGCTCACCAAATACTTCTTGCATTCGTACTGATAACACGGGCTCCTGACCTTGCTGATAGCGAATTTTTTTCTTGCTGCCTGTCGGCAACTGGTAATGCGTTGGTAGCCATTTATCAATGTCTTGGTTCAGTGGCCAACCTAAATACGCCAATAACGCCGCTTCTAATTCGACTTTGCTTAGCGCTTTAACCGATCCAATCCCATTGAGATATGGTTCTAACCACTGCTCTAAATTGTCTAACAGCGCGTTGTCTGTTAACTCGGGCCACGCTTGCTCTGGCAACCATTCTTGACCGCAACGCACTCTTTCCAGTAACTCAAGGCTGTGTGGCGTCCAATTTAATACCGAAAGACCGTTACGACGAATGAAATTAAGTAAAGCTTGCGTCATTTTTTCGCGAGGTGGTTCAGGCAACGCTTTCCTCTCTACCACTAAGCGACCAAGTTTACGCTGTTGTTCAGCAATAAGTCGCCCTTTCTGCTCATCCCAGTCAACAACCTCCTGCTCCACAAACAGATCGGGAAAGAGATTGTGTAAAACAAACATATCCAGTTCGACAGCAGAATAAATCATTGAAGAGTCAGACTGGCTGCGCATCAGGTCGATAACCACCAAATACTCACTTGCAGCTAGCTTTTCAACCTCTTGCAGTTCAGCACCATGTCCATTGGCAAGAATAAATCGTCCCTGCTGATGACTTCTCGCTTGGGCGATTCGATCAGGAAACGCGGTGGCCAACAAAGGAGCCACCAGTGACTCATCAAGCGCCGCGAGTTCAAACCGACACCCAAGTCTATTGGCAAGCGTATTTGCACGTTGTAGAACGACTTTCTGTCGGCTATGGCGGCCTTCTTTTAAGCGATGAACACTATGTATAAAGTTAATCGTGTTTCGCTCAGCGTCTTCCAACAGTGCGACAACAGCAATTGCTGTCGCCAGTGAATGCTCGGCTCGGGCAATAAGGCTTGCCATTCTCGGATCTAATCCTAATTTTGCAGCCAGTGAGCCTGATTCCGTCAGTTGGCCTTTTTCATCCAATAAGTTGAGCTGACGCAATAACCCTTTTGCCTGACTGATTGCGCTCGAAGGCGGCACATCCAGCCAGCTTAATTCCGCAGGGTTCTGGGTTCCCCACTGAGCCAACTCTAAAACTAAATTTGATAAGTCGGAATGAAGAATCTCAGCTTGGGGAACGTAAGGCTGTTGCGCAAGTTGAGCTTCGCTGTAAAGGCGGACACAAATACCCGATTCGATACGTCCCGCACGTCCTGCTCTCTGCTCTGCCGAAGATTGGGAAATACGAACTTGCTGGAGCCTTGTAATACCACTTTTCAAATCAAATTTGGCTACTCGCTCCAACCCTGAATCGACCACCAGTCTGATCCCTTCGATTGTCAGGGAGGTTTCAGCAATATTGGTCGCTAACACCACTTTTCTTTTACCTTGTTGACAAGGTTCGATAGCGGCTTGCTGCTGTGCAAAATCTAACTGACCATATAATGGGCAGACCTGAATATCGTCGGTGAGGTTATGCAAACGCTCTTCAACGCGTTTGATGGCAGAGACCCCCGGTAAAAACGCAAGTAAAGAGCCAGTTTCTTTCGCCATAAGAGAGGTAATCTGTTTGGCCATCAGATCCTCGAGTCGCTCATTTGGTTTCGCTGACTGATAACGATACTCAACAGGGTAGCTTCGCCCATGAGATTCAATATAGGTCGCAAGGGGAAGCAATTGACTTAACGCATTTTGGTCTAATGTTGCAGACATCACGACCAGTTTAAGATCTTCACGCAGTGCATCCTGAATTTCCAAACAGAAAGCCAGCGCAGTGTCTGCATGGATACTGCGCTCATGGAATTCATCAAAAATGATCAAATCGATACCCGTTAACTCCGGATCCGATTGAATCATTCGCGTCAGAATCCCTTCCGTCACCACTTCTAACTGAGTATTCGTACTCGTTTTGTTCTCGCCTCGAACACGATAACCCACCCGTTGCCCCACACTTTCACCCAATTGGTTAGCCAAATAACGGGCAATATTGCGTGCTGCAAGCCGTCTTGGTTCCAACATGACAATTTTTCCTTCCACCGTTCGTTCGAGAAGCAGTTGCAAAGGAAAATAGGTCGATTTACCGGCTCCTGGAGCAGCTTTAAGGATCAATTGCGAGCTTGAGCGAATACCAAAGAGTAAATCTGGCATCACGCCTTGAATAGGCAGTTGTGACAATGGGAAGGCCTTATGGTGTAATGATGCAAATATTGTACATAAATCCAGTTGTAAATGAAGTTTGAACCTATACTTGAGCCTGCTGTCCTCATTAGGCGCTATAAACGCTTTTTAGCGGATATCACTTTACCTGATGGAAGTGAACGAACCATTCACTGCGCCAACACTGGCGCTATGACGGGTTGCGCCACTCCGGGAAATAAAGTTTGGTACTCGACCTCAGACAATCCTAAACGCAAGTACCCAAATAGTTGGGAGTTGAGTGAGACGCAAGCGGGTCATCGCATCTGCATTAATACCGCTCGCGCTAACCAATTAGCAGTCGAAGCGATAAAGTCTGGGGTGATAACTGAACTTCAAGAGTACGACCAACTTCAAACTGAAGTAAAATATGGCAATGAAAATAGCCGGATTGATATCTTGCTCAACGCTAAAAATAAACCAAAATGCTATATAGAGGTAAAAAGCGTCACCTTATTGGATAAGGATAAATTAGGCCAAGGCTATTTCCCTGATGCAGTGACCACTAGAGGTCAAAAACATTTGAGAGAGCTGGCTCAGATGGCTCAAAATGGAAGCAGAGCTGTACTTTTATTCACTGTTTTACATTCAGGTATTGAAAAAGTATCTCCTGCCCACCATATAGACGCCGACTATTCACAATTACTTAAATATGCACAAGAACAAGGGGTGGAAATCCTGTGCTATAAAGCACAACTTTCACACCATGAGATAAAGCTGGTTAAGGCGCTAGATTTCAGCCATTAACAAACAAAAGTGATGTAACCTTCACATTGACAGTAAGTTTACTCACCAGTATTTGCCTCAAAAGGTTATTTTTGCTATAGATACTCGCCTTAAAATAAACTGCAAGCGCAGTTGACTAGGTGTTAGTAGGAGATGCTGCATGCCAGAATCAAAGAAAAAAGCGCTAGGCATCCTAGCCATTGCAGGGGTTGAGCCATACCAAGAGAAAGCAGGTGAAGAATACATGTCACCTGAGCAGATGGCTCATTTTACAAAAATTCTGTCCGCTTGGCGCAACCAGCTCAGGGAAGAAGTTGATCGCACTGTACACTACATGCAGGATGAAGCAGCAAACTTTCCAGATCCAGTTGACCGCGCGTCTCAGGAAGAAGAGTTCAGCTTAGAACTACGCAACCGTGATCGTGAGCGTCGTCTAATCAAGAAAATTGAAAAAACTCTTAATAAGATTGAAGAAGATGATTTTGGCTTCTGTGAATCTTGTGGCGTTGAAATCGGTATCCGTCGTTTAGAAGCACGCCCAACGGCTGACCTTTGTATTGACTGTAAAACTCTTGCAGAAATCAAAGAGAAGCAAATGCAAGGCTAATTACGGCTTTGTTATGACTACTGAAGGGAGCCTTGGCTCCCTTTTTGGTTTGTTATACCTATTAGCGCAATAATACTATGAGTTACATCGGTCGCTTCGCCCCATCCCCTTCAGGACCTCTTCATTTTGGTTCACTGATCGCTGCGCTTGGCAGTTACTTTCAAGCAAAATCTAACCAAGGTAAATGGCTAGTTCGAATTGAAGATTTAGATCCCCCACGCGAAATGCCGGGCGCTAGCCGCCTGATTTTGGAAACGCTGGAGGCGTACCACCTTCACTGGGATGGAGAGGTCGTTTACCAAAGTCAACGTCATTCACTTTACCAACAACAGATTGATCGTTGGTTAGACTCTGGCCAAGCGTATTTTTGCCATTGCACACGCAAGCAAATTAAAGAGTTAGGTGGCTTTTACACCGGTACTTGCCGCGATCTTAAACTCACTAATGGTGAACAATGTGCCGTTCGTCTGCAAATGTCTCATCCCGTGTATCAGTTTGAAGATAGACGCCACGGTATACTCAACATTCCAACTGCTCTGGCAGATGAAGATTTTATTATAAAGCGAAGAGATGGCTTATTTGCGTACAACCTTGCTGTAGTATTAGATGATATTGACCAAGGGGTGACGGAAGTCGTCAGAGGGGCAGATCTGATTGAGCCAACCGGAAGACAAATCAGCTTATATCAAATGCTTGATGCTAAACCTGTAAACTATTTGCATCTGCCTTTAGCGCTTGATAATAATGGACAAAAATTGTCCAAACAAAATCATGCGAAAGCCATTGATAACCAAAATCCTAAGCCAGCACTCATCGATGCTATGACATTCTTAGGGTTTGATATTGATGAAGAAATTAGTACTGCGAGCTTAGATGAAATCATCCTTTGGGGGATAGAGAATTGGCACTTATCACAACTGCCTTCATCGACTGAGATCACACCAATATTCTCAAACCGCTCGCTGTAAGCTATTATTAGCCGCAAATTCGCCCCTTATGGGCCTAAGAAATTAAACTCAAGCAAGGTTGGCTTGACCAATTATTGCCATATGCACATGAATAAAAACGATTATACACCCAGCGAAACAGGAAAATTTTCTGAGCTCGCTCTAAATATTATTACTCGCCAAGAGCACAATATCTCGCGCAAACAGATCAGTGATAATGCATTGAAGGTGCTATACCGTCTTCATGGTGCAGGCTTCGACGCATATCTTGTCGGAGGCGGTGTTCGAGACTTGCTGCTTTCTCAGCAGCCGAAAGATTTCGACATCGCGACCAATGCAACCCCTGAACAAATCAGACAGCTTTTTAAAAACTGCCGTCTCATTGGCCGCCGTTTCCGCCTGGCGCATATTATGTTTGGTCGCGACATTATCGAAGTGGCGACCTTCCGAGGCCACCACCAAGAACCTAGTAAAAACGTTTCTCAGCAATCAAAAGAAGGTATGCTTTTGCGTGACAACGTCTATGGCACCATAGATGAAGATGCTGAACGCCGCGACTTTACCGTCAACGCAATGTATTACAACATCGGCGATTACTCTATCCACGATTACGCACGTGGTATCGAAGATTTAGAGGATAAACTCATTCGCCTGATTGGTGATCCTGATACCCGTTACCGCGAAGATCCAGTGCGTATGCTGCGTGCGATCAGGTTCGCGGTAAAACTGGACTTCGATATTGAAGAAGACACCGCAGCTCCGATAGAAGAACTGGCAACATTACTGCAAGAGATCCCTGCTGCACGACTCTATGAAGAGTCCCTTAAAATGCTTCAGTCTGGCCATGGCCTAGAAACTTATCATCTGATGCGTGAATACAACCTTTTTCAACAGCTTTTCCCGACCATTGCTGAGTTCTTCACTGAAGATTACTCATCGCAAACTGAGCAAATGCTGGATCTCGTGCTCGATTCTACTGATCAGCGTATCGAAGAAGGTAAACGCATCAACCCTGCATTTATGTTTGCAGCCATGCTGTGGTATCCACTGCAAGAGAAAGCCAAACAGCTGATGGAAAAGCGCAATCTCTCGTTCTACGACGCGATAATGGAAGCAAGCAACTTTGTACTTGATGATCAAGTTCGAACAATTGCGATCCCACGCCGCCACACCGCAACTATCCGCGAAATTTGGCAGCTCCAGCTCCGTATGCCACGTCGTAATGGCAAACGCGCATTCCGTCTAATGGAACTTAACAAGTTCCGTGCTGGCTACGACTTCCTCGAAATGCGAGGTGAAGTGGAACAAGGTGAAACCGCACAGTTAGCCAAATGGTGGGAAACGTTCCAGAACGCTGGTCGCAATATGCGCCAAGCTATGGTGGCAGATCTTGACGCTTCAATCGAAGGTCAACCTAAACAGCGCCGCCGTAAGAACTACCGCAAGAAGAAGCCTAAGGCATAACAATGATCACTGTTTTTATCGCACTAGGAAGTAATCTTAGTGATCCTGTCTCTCAAGCTAATGCGGCAATTGATGCCTTAAAACAACTCCCTAAGTCCGAGTTTATCCAAACCTCATCGCTGTACAGCAGTACACCGATGGGGCCTCAGGATCAACCTGACTACATCAACGCAGTTGTCGAAATTAAAACCGAATTAACGCCTCTTGAACTACTCGATTGCACACAAACAATTGAACTAGAGCAAGGGCGTGTCCGTAAAGAAGAACGCTGGGGCCCAAGAACCTTAGATCTCGATTTGATTCTTTATGGCAATGAGGTGATTGATTCCGAGCGTTTGGTCGTTCCTCATTATGGAATGAAAGAGCGTGAATTCGTGCTCTACCCGCTCGCAGAAATCGCACCAAATTTAACCCTCCCATGTGGGACCAGACTGGAAGACTTACTTAAAGTCGTTGAGCAAAACGGTCTGCGTATTTGGCAATCATAGCCAACTCCTGTAAGGAAAAATCATGAAAAAAATTACTATTAGCGACTTGATGAAATGGAAGCAAGAAGGTCGTAAATTTGCCACTTCTACCGCTTACGATGCGAGCTTTGCTCAGTTATTTGAAAGCCAAGAGATGCCGGTGCTGCTAGTCGGTGACTCACTAGGAATGGTTTTACAAGGCACTCGTGACACACTACCAGTGACTGTCGATGATATTGCCTACCACACGCGCTGTGTGCGTGCTGGCAGCCCAAACTGTCTACTAATGGCTGATATGCCATTTATGAGCTATGCCACGCCTGAACAAGCTTGTGAGAGCGCGGCTGCTTTAATGCGTGCTGGCGCCAATATGGTCAAAATTGAAGGTGGCGACTGGTTAGTCGACACAGTGAAAACACTCACAGAGCGTGCCGTTCCTGTCTGTGCACACCTCGGTCTGACGCCACAGTCAGTCAACATCTTTGGTGGCTTCAAAGTTCAAGGTCGTGAGCAAGACAAAGCGGATCGCATGGTACGTGATGCACTTGCACTACAAGAGGCTGGGGCTCAAATCATCCTACTTGAGTGTGTACCGCAAGAACTTGCAGCGCGCATCACCGAAGTGTGTGAAGTACCAGTGATCGGCATCGGTGCGGGTAATGTGACTGACGGTCAGATCTTAGTGATGCACGATATGTTCGGCATTTCAGCTAACTACATGCCAAAATTCTCGAAAAACTTCCTTGCTGAAACGGGTGATATGCGCAGCGCTGTCGCTAAGTACAAGCAAGATGTTGAAAGCGGTGCCTTCCCTGACGAAGCACATACAATCGCCTAAGGAATGATAGCCATGCAAACTTTTGCTGAAATTTCCGCTCTGCGTGAGCAAATCAAACAGCACAAACGTGATGGCCGCAAAGTTGCGTTTGTACCAACTATGGGTAACCTCCATGAAGGTCACCTTACGTTAGTCCGTAAGGCTCGCGAGAATGCGGACATCGTTGTTGTTAGCATCTTCGTAAACCCAATGCAGTTTGATCGTGCTGATGACCTCAACAACTATCCACGCACGTTAGATGATGACTTAAGCAAGTTAACGGCCGAAGGCGTTGATTTGGTCTTTACCCCGACTCCAGAGATTATCTACCCACTGGGAATTGAGAATCAGACCACTGTTGAAGTTCCTGTGCTATCTAATATTCTTGAAGGTGCGTCTCGTCCAGGGCATTTCCGTGGCGTCGCGACCGTTGTAACCAAATTATTCAATATCGTCCAACCCGACGTTGCTTGTTTTGGTGAAAAAGACTTCCAGCAACTCGCCATTATTCGCAAAATGACTGAAGACTTGGCTCTGGATACCGAAATCATTGGCGTACCAACCGTTCGTGAAATGGATGGACTGGCAATGAGCTCACGCAATGGCTTACTCACGATTGACGAACGCCAACGAGCCCCTGTTCTGGCACGTACGATGCGTTGGATCAGTAGCGCCATTCGTGGTGGCCGCGATGACTACGTGTCTGTAATTGAAGATGCCAGCGATCAGTTACGCGCTGCCGGGCTACACCCAGATGAAATCTTCATTCGCGACGCCCGTACACTTCAAGTGGTATCCGCTGAAACCACGCAGATCGTTATCTTGATGTCTGCGTTCTTAGGTAAAGCACGCCTGATTGATAATCAAGTGGTGGAAATCTCAGTTGAGAGCAAAGAAGAAGATCCGTCTGAATCGACTTCGATCTCGGCGGAATAACTAAATCTCCCCCCAAAAAAAGGGTTGGCATTTAAGCCAACCCTTTTTTGTTATCTTACTCTTTAGCTTCTCAAGCCAATTCCTCGTGTCACTAGATAATGTGCAACGCCGTATAGCAGGACGACAAAAACACCAAGAACACTGAATGAAGTGACTATACCGACATCAGAGACACCGAGAAAGCCATAACGGAATGCGTTTACCATGTAGACAATTGGGTTGATCTTCGACACCCCCTGCCAAAACTCTGGTAGCAAGCTGATGGAGTAAAATACACCACCAAGATAGGTCAGTGGAGTCAACACAAAGGTTGGAATGATCGAAATATCGTCGAAGGTTTTAGCATAGACCGCATTGATCAAACCGCCCAATGCAAAGACTACTGAGGTCATAAATACCGTTGCGATGATAATGCCCCAGTGATCAACTTGGAGATCAACAAAGAACAATGACACAAAAGTAACGATCGTACCAACCAATAAACCACGCACGACCCCGCCCATCACAAAGCCTAAAATGATCACATAATTTGGTACTGGCGCGACCAACAACTCTTCTATATTTCTCTGAAACTTCGCACTAAAGAAAGAGGAGGCCACGTTAGAATATGAGTTGGTAATCACCGACATCATGATCAATCCCGGGACGATATATTCCATATAGCTGAAACCATTCATTTCACCAATTCGCGAACCAATTAGGCTACCAAAAATGATGAAGTACAAGGTCATCGTAATGGCGGGTGGCACCAGTGTTTGTACCCAGATACGAGTAAAACGGTTAACCTCTTTAGTCAGCAGGCTACAAAATGCAGTCCAATATAAATGATACATATTATTGGCTCCCCTCTCGTACAATACTGACAAACAACTCTTCAAGACGATTGGCTTTGTTACGCATCGACAGCACCTTAATACCCTGCTCCGATAGCTGAGAAAATATGCCATTCAATCCCTGAGTTTTCTCTATTTCGATCTCCAACAAGTCATTAGAAAAAATCTGACTCTTCACACCCTGCAATTCTGGTTGTGCCGAGCCTTCTTCAAGATCAAGAATAAATGTCTCCACATCCAGTTTGCTCAGTAGCGCCTTCATGGTGGTGTTTTCGATCAGTTCACCTTTATTGATGATCCCAATGTTACGGCACAACATTTCAGCTTCTTCTAGATAGTGAGTCGTTAGAATGATAGTGATCCCCTGCTCTTGATTGATTTCTTTCAGGAACTCCCACATTGAACGGCGTAGTTCAATATCGACACCCGCAGTAGGTTCATCCAGAATCAATAGCTGAGGTTCGTGCATAAGAGCCCTAGCGATCATTAAACGTCGCTTCATCCCGCCAGACAAATTTCGTGAACGTTCGCTACGTTTTTCCCACAGATCGAGCTTAGATAAATACTTTTTTGCTCTCTCTTTGGCTACGGATTTTGACACACCATAGTAACCAGCCTGCTGAAGCACTATCTGTTCAACGGTTTCAAACTGGTTAAAATTGAATTCTTGTGGCACAAGACCGAGGTGCTGTT
Organism: Vibrio sp. M260112; assembly: GCF_036533775.1. Classification (NCBI taxonomy): domain Bacteria; kingdom Pseudomonadati; phylum Pseudomonadota; class Gammaproteobacteria; order Vibrionales; family Vibrionaceae; genus Vibrio; species Vibrio sp. M260112. Next base: position 80,887 of record NZ_JATABH010000010.1, read on the forward strand.
TGGCTAGCTCAAGATCTTTATCAATATCAAAGCCAAACACTTTTACCTGACCAGAACTCTTATTAACCAAAGATGATATGACTCCGATCGTGGTCGATTTTCCGGCACCATTTGGACCGAGTAAGGCGTAAAAATCACCTTTTCTGACATTTAAGCTAATGCCTTTTAGCGCTTCAAGTCCCCCCGCGTAAGTCTTGCGGAGCTGCTCAATTTCTAATGCATACATAAGTTACGACTGCCATTGCTTTGCGTATTCGAAATTCAGTTTATCGTTGAATGACGATGATTACAATTAAACCTTTCGAATATTTTGGAAATAATATTTACCTAACTTAGCCACAAATAAAAACGCCACCGAACGAGGTCGGTGGCGCTTTTTTACTCTAAAACATCAGACTTATATCGCTTCGTCCTGATGTTCATCACTTCCCACATGCTTCACTGCGGCTTTTAATGCTTCATAGCGGAATTTATAAGTGTTCCCTTCAGGCACTAAGTCAATGACGTGGAATTTATCCAATTGTTGGCGTGTCTGTTCATTCGGACATAGCAAGTAAACCTGACATTTAGCATCCAATGCGTCCTTGATAGCGTTTTCCAGTGCCAGTCCCACCGTAACATCAATCATTGGTACATCGGTCAAGTCTAGGATCATGACTTCATAATCAGAAATGCTGCTATGTTGACGCGAAATTGCCTTAGATACACTGAAAATCATCGGTCCAGACAAGTAGAAAAAGAGAACCTTACCATTCGCTTTATCCAACAAGCCTCGTTCACTGTCGGTTAAAGGCACATCATCTTCATCTGCATCACTGATGGCTTTCACTTGTCTTGCTTGCTCACGGCTTAAACGCTCAATAATAATAATATTGGAGATAAATACACCCAGTCCGACAGCTGCAATCAAATCAACGAATACAGTCAGCAGCATGACACCGTACATGATCGCCATACCAGAAAAACTGACTTTGTGCGCGCGTTGGATAAAACTCCAATCTAAGATATTGAAACCGACATAGACGGCAATACCGGCTAGCACCGCCATTGGAATTGGCTCAGTCAAACCACCCGCGACAAGAACCACCAGTGCCAACACCAGAGCACGAATCACACCAGATAACGGAGAGCGTGCACCAACTTGGATGTTGGTAACCGTTCCCATTGTTGCCCCTGCACCAGGCAGAGCGCCAAACAGACCTGAGATCATGTTTGCCAAACCTTGGCCACGAAGCTCTTTATCTGAGTCATGTTCTTTACGCGTTAAGGAGTCACCAATGACCGCTGTCAGCAAGGTGTCAATACAGCCTAAAGTACCCAGCACTAAGGCATCGATCACCATCTCAGTAAACATCGCCGAATCAATCTGAGGGATCACTAAAGAAGGCAGTCCTGCTGGGATCTCACCAATACGACGGATGGCATCGGTATCAAATAGAATGACGGAAAGTAAGGTCACAACGATCAGTGCGACTAATTGAGCTGGAACATACTTACGATAATGTTTAGGAAAGAAGAACAGAATCGCTAGGGTTAGCAAACCAAGAAACAGCTCGCTAAATCTCATGTTAGCAACCGTTTCTGGCAACGCAGAAAGCGTTCCCATGACGCCACCGGATGGGGCGGCATGACCGAGTAGTGGAGAGAGTTGGAGAATAATTAATATAACGCCAATTCCCGACATAAAGCCAGATATCACGCTATATGGCATTAAAGTGACATATTTTCCAAGCTTCAACGTACCGAGTAAAATTTGGAATGCACCTGCCATCATGACAACAGTAAACGTCATTGCCATACCGGTTTCTGGGTACTTCGCCACCATACTGGTGAGTACCGCTGTCATGATAACCGTCATAGGACCGGTAGGTTCAGAGATCAGCGTGTTTGATCCACCAAACAAGGCCGCAAATAAGCCGACCATGATGGCCCCCCAAAGGCCAGCCTCCGCACCCGCTCCTGAAGCGACACCGAAAGCAAGTGCTAACGGTAAAGAAATAATGGCGGTTGTCACACCACCAAACAAATCCCCTCTGAGATTTATATCTTCAAAACGACTCGCGAACACAACTTTGCTCCATGCTTATTACTCAACATTACCCACAGACACCGTCTATGGTGACGCCACTGTGGTTATGTATTGGCATTACAACGTCTTACTCTAAAGTCACATCAATCTATGGTCGTTCTTAGACGGCATAACCTTAGAATTTGTAGGCAAAAATGACGCCAAATGCTGCGAAATAACGCTATTTACATCATCTTATCAAATGTTATCGAGTAGAGATAAGTGTTAATCGCATCCTATAACTCATACTTTATAACCATTTGTTAGGATAACGACTAAGTTTATGATTTTTGGCGCTCAAACACGTCAGATGAGTACATTTTTGGCCAATTTAACTAGGAAGGAAATTGTAACATTGTGTATAGTGGTGCAAGTATATTTTAAAGGTTGTGAAGAAATGCCGGAAATTAAACAGCTATTTAAAAACAATTCCAAATGGTCAGAATCGATTAAAGCAGAACATCCCGAGTACTTTGCGAAGTTAGAAGAAGGCCAAAGCCCAGACTTTCTTTGGATTGGTTGCTCAGATAGTCGCGTACCCGCAGAACGTCTTACCGGACTTTACTCGGGGGAGTTGTTTGTTCACCGAAATGTCGCCAATCAGGTAATACACACCGACCTTAACTGCCTCTCTGTCGTCCAATATGCCGTCGATGTGCTCAAAGTTAAGCACATTATCGTTTGTGGTCACTACGGTTGTGGTGGTGTTAACGCCGCGATTGACAACCCACAACTCGGTCTTATCAATAACTGGTTACTGCATATTCGAGATCTCTACTTCAAGCACCGTAATTATTTAGATGCCATGCCTGTAGATAAGCGTGCTGACAAATTGGGCGAAATCAATGTCGCGGAACAGGTTTATAATCTGGGTAACTCCACTATCTTGCAAAACGCTTGGGAGCGAGGACAAGAAGTTGAAATTCATGGCGTGGTCTATGGTATCGGTGATGGCAAACTCGAGTATTTAGGGGTTCGCTCCAGCTCTCGCGAGTCTGTAGATACGTCATACCAGAAAGCAATGGAATCGATTCTGAACCCAGAACACCATTTACTGTGTCGTTAAGCACAACCAAAAACGCCCGCTATTGAATGCGGGCGTTTGCTTTTCGTCACTTCACAGAGTTTTACTTACTCTTGAGGTACAACTTTACCAATGTATGATAGGTGACGGTATTTCTGTGCATAGTCGATACCAACACCAACAACAAATTCGTCAGGTATTTCAAAACCAATCCACTTCACATCCACGTCAACTTCACGACGAGATGGCTTGTCTAGCAGAGTACATATTTCGATTGATTTAGGCTCACGAAGACTCAAAATATCCTTAACCTTATTTAGCGTATTACCTGTATCAATAATGTCTTCTACAAGCAGAACATCCTTACCTTTGATGTCGTCATCAAGATCTTTAAGGATGCGAACATCACGTGAACTTTCCATCGTGTTGCCATAACTAGAAGCGGTCATAAAATCAACTTGATGAGTAAGCTCAATCGAGCGAGCCAGATCCGCCATAAATACGAATGATCCGCGTAGCAAACCAACCATGACTAGATCTTCACTACCTTGGTAGTGCTCAGTAATCTGCTTACCTAACTCTTTTACTCGCTCGCTGACTTCTTGCTCAGAAATCATTACTTCTACTGTATGTTTCATACCAATCTCGTTTTTCACGTTCTCTGTACCAGGTCAATGAATGACCACTTACGTACAGTCTGATGCTTTAAGGGCGTAGTTTAGCACTAGCCAGCATCAAGGAAAAACGTTTGCCTAAAATAATGATCGATAAATTTAATGTTTCAGGTTGATCTTTAGCACGACATTAACAAAAGTGATTATAAAATAAGCAGAAATCGTTGACCTGACACATATGCACCATTACACTCATAGAGCGTCATGCAATTTATAAAATACTAAAATAGGGCAAAGCCCAGACAATTATATTAACAACTCATTTGGCAAGGAAATTAACTATGGACTCTATAGCTAAAAGACCGCGTACGCGTCTATCACCGCAAAAACGTAAGCAGCAATTAATGGAAATCGCTCTCGAAGTGTTTGCACGTCGTGGCATCGGGCGTGGTGGTCACGCTGATATTGCTGAAATTGCACAAGTCTCTGTCGCTACCGTTTTTAACTATTTCCCTACTCGCGAAGATCTTGTTGATGATGTACTTAACTACGTAGTACGTCAGTTCTCAAACTTCCTCTCAGACAATATCGATTTGGATATCCACGCGAAGGAAAACTTAAACAATCTAACCAACAATATGGTTGATTTGGTGGTTAATGACTGCCATTGGCTAAAAGTTTGGTTTGAGTGGAGCGCATCGACTCGTGATGAAGTGTGGCCACTGTTTGTGACTACCAACCGTACTAACCAGCTATTAGTACAAAATATGTTTGTTAAAGCGATCGAACGTGGTGAAGTATGTGAACAACATGAACCTTCACATCTGACTACGTTATTCCACGGAATCTTCTATTCACTGTTTGTTCAAGCCAACCGAATTCAAGATGAAATGGTTATGTCTCGATTGACACAAAGCTACCTTAATATGCTTTGTATCTACAAGCATGCTGAGAATGCATAATTTTTACGAGTAAATGTTAAAGGCCTACCCTTTGTTGAGTAGGCCTTTTTTCTGTCTTGGCGAAATTGAACAATAAAAAAACCGCTGAACAATCAGCGGTTTTTTAGCGTCTCTACGAAAAAATTACTTTTTCTTTTTCGCTTTAGGGTTTGGTAGGTCAGTGATAGTACCTTCAAACACTTCCGCTGCTAGACCCACAGACTCGTGTAGAGTTGGGTGAGCATGGATAGTTAGAGCGATATCTTCCGCATCACAACCCATCTCGATAGCTAGACCGATTTCACCTAGTAGCTCGCCACCGTTAGTACCAACGATAGCACCACCAATTACACGGTGCGTGTCTTTATCGAAGATCAGCTTAGTCATACCATCAGAACAGTCTGAAGCGATCGCACGACCAGATGCAGCCCATGGGAATGTCGCTGTTTCGTAGTTAATGCCTTCCGCTTTCGCTTCTTTCTCTGTCTTACCAACCCACGCCACTTCTGGCTCAGTGTAAGCAATTGAAGGAATAACTTTAGGGTCGAAGTAGTGTTTCTTACCAGAAATAACTTCTGCTGCAACGTGACCTTCATGCACACCTTTGTGAGCAAGCATTGGTTGACCAACAATGTCACCGATCGCGAAGATATGAGGAACGTTAGTGCGCATCTGCTTATCGACTTTGATGAAGCCACGCTCGTCAATTTCTAGACCCGCTTTCTCACCATCAATCAATAGACCATTTGGAACACGACCGATAGCAACAAGAACAGCATCGTAACGCTCAGCTTCTGCTGGCGCTTTCTTACCTTCCATTGAAACGTAGATACCGTCTTCTTTCGCTTCAACCGCTGTCACTTTCGTTTCTAGCATTAGGTTGAACTTGTTCTTCACACGCTTGGTGTAAACTTTAACGATGTCTTTATCTGCCGCTGGGATAACTTGGTCGAACATCTCTACGACGTCTACCTTAGAGCCAAGAGACTGGTATACCGTACCCATTTCTAGACCGATGATACCACCACCCATAATCAGTAGTTTTCCTGGTACTTCTTTCAGCTCTAGAGCATCCGTTGAATCCCAGATACGTGGATCTTCGTGTGGAATGAATGGCAATTTGATAGGACGAGAGCCTGCTGCGATGATAGCGTTGTCAAAAGTAACCGTTGTTGACTCGCCTTCACCTTCTACAAGAATAGTGTTAGGACCAGTGAACTTACCGTAACCATTAACAATGTTAACTTTACGCATCTTAGCCATACCGCCAAGACCACCAGTAAGTTGGTTTACAACTTTCTCTTTCCAGATACGAATTTTGTTGATATCTGTTTGTGGCTCACCGAAAACGACGCCGTGTTCAGCCATCGCTTTAGCTTCTTCAATTACTTTTGAAACGTGTAGAAGCGCCTTAGATGGGATACAACCAACATTCAGACATACACCACCTAGGGTGTTGTAACGCTCGATAAGTACAGTTTCAAGACCTAAATCTGCACAACGGAATGCAGCTGAGTAACCAGCAGGACCAGAACCAAGTACAACAACTTGGGCTTTAATTTCTTTGCTCATTGTGACCTCTTGTAGTCATTATCCCTAACAGGCTGAGTGGGTATTGATTTATATGTTCAAGTCGATTTGTTTTAAACAGTTATTTTCAGACCGCCAACAGTTTACAGAGATGTTAATGGAGTGAAAAGTAAATCAATTTAGCCTGTGAGCTAGACAACAATTCGATGAGTAAAACCTTATTGAATCTAAGGTCTGCTATCAAATTGTCTGGTAATTATTATTAGCAGAGGCGGCTTAATTGCCGCCTCTTAATCGTCTATCGAATTAAAGAACTAGACGACGGATATCTGATAGTGCGCCATTTAGGAACGTAATGAAACGTGCACCTTCAGCACCATCGATCACACGGTGGTCGTATGATAGAGATAGTGGAAGTTGTAGACGCGGTTCAAATTCTTTACCGTTCCAAACTGGTTTAATTTCAGATTTAGATACACCTAGGATACCAACTTCTGGCGCGTTAACGATTGGAGTAAACGCAGTACCACCGATACCACCAAGGCTTGAAATCGTGAAACAGCCACCCTGCATATCTGCTGCAGTAAGCTTACCAGCACGTGCTTTCTTAGAAACCACCATTAGCTCTTCAGATAGCTCGTAAATGCCTTTCTTGTTCACGTCTTTAAATACAGGAACAACTAGGCCGTTTGGCGTATCTACCGCGATACCGATGTTCACGTATTTCTTCAGAATTAGGCTTTCACCATCTTCTGATAGAGACGAGTTGAACGCTGGGAACGCTTCAAGTGCTTTAGCTGCCGCTTTCATGATGAACACTAGTGGAGTGATCTTCATGCCAGAGTCTTTCTTCGCTTCAATCGCGTTCTGCTCTTTACGGAATGCTTCTAGCTCAGTGATGTCTGCATTATCCCACTGTGTAACGTGAGGGATCATTACCCAGTTACGGTGTAGGTTCGCACCAGAGATCTTCTTGATACGTGATAGAGGTTGAACCTCTGTCTCACCAAACTTGCTGAAGTCAACTTTTGGCCATGGTAGTAGACCAAGAGCCGCGCCGTCACCTTTGCCAGATACGGCTGCACCTGCGCCAGACTCAAGACGCTTAAGCGCTTCTTTAACGTAAGACTGAACGTCTTCTTTCAGGATACGGCTCTTACGACCAGTACCTTTAACCTTAGATAGGTTAACGCCAAATTCGCGAGCTAGGCGACGAACAACTGGAGACGCATGTGCGTACTCGTTGTTTTCTTGGAAATCGCCAGCTGCTGGAGCTGCTGCCGCTGGTGCTTCTGCTTTAGGAGCTGCCGCTGCAGGCGCTGCTGCTTGTGCTGGAGCTGCTACAGGTGCAGGCACTGCGCCCGCCACTTCGCCTGCCGTTGTAGAGAAAATCATGATGAGTGAGCCAGTAGACACTTTGTCGCCAGCTGCAATCTTGATTTCTTTAACCGTACCCGCGAATGGTGCAGGAACTTCCATTGAAGCTTTGTCGCCTTCAACAGTGATGAGCGATTGCTCTTCATCCACTGTATCGCCAACTGCGACCATGATTTCAGTCACTTCTACTTCGTCGCCACCAATATCAGGCACGTTCACTTCTTTTGCTGCAGCTGCTGCCACTGGAGCTTCTACTGCTGCTGGTGCCACTGATGGAGCGCCGGCTGTTTCGAATACCATGATTAGAGAGCCAGTCGATACTTTATCGCCAGCGGCTACTTTGATCTCTTTTAGAGTACCTGCAAATGGTGCTGGAACTTCCATAGAAGCTTTGTCGCCTTCAACAGTGAGAAGAGATTGCTCTTCTTCAACACTGTCGCCAACTGCAACCATAATTTCAGTCACTTCTACTTCGTCGCCACCGATATCTGGTACGAAAACTTCTTTCAGTTCTGCTGCTGGAGCTGGAGCCGCTTCTGCCGCAGGAGCAGGTGCAGCTTCAGCTGCACCCTCGGCTTCGACATTCTCTTCAACGAATAGCATGATTAGAGAACCAGTAGAAACCTTGTCGCCTTCTGCGATTTTGATTTCTTTAACGATACCTGCTTGAGATGCAGGAACTTCCATAGAAGCTTTATCGCCTTCAACTGTGATCAGAGACTGCTCTTCTTCAACCTTGTCGCCAACGCTTACAAGAATCTCAGTAACTTCAACCTCATCCGCACCGATGTCTGGTACATTAATTTCGATTGCCATTTCTTATCTACCTTCTCAATTAAGCGTATAGCGGGTTAGTTTTTTCAGTATCGATGTCGAACTTAGCAATAGCTTCAACTACTACTGATTTCTCAACATCACCACGCTTAGCTAGTTCAGAGAGCGCTGCTACTACGACGTAACCTGCGTTCACTTCGAAGTGACGACGTAGGTTTTCGCGGCTGTCAGAACGACCAAAGCCATCAGTACCCAGTACTTTGTAAGACTCAGAAGGCATAAACGCACGAACTTGTTCTGCGTAGTTCTTCATGTAGTCAGTTGCTGCGATCGCTGGCTCGGTACCCATAACTTGAGCAATGTAAGGTACTTTGTCTTCTGCTTCTGGGTGCAGCATGTTGTCACGCTCTACCGCTTGGCCATCACGAGTTAGCTCGTTGAATGACGTTACAGAGAACACGTCAGATGCAATGCCGTACTCTTCACTTAGGATTGTTGCCGCTTTACGAACTTCGTTCATGATAGTACCAGAGCCCATCAACTGAACTTTAGACTTGTCACCAGCGTAAGATTCAAGCTTGTAGATACCCTTACGGATGCCTTCTTCCGCGCCTTCAGGCATCGCTGGCATCGCGTAGTTTTCGTTCATTACTGTTAGGTAGTAGAACACGTTCTCTTGCTCAGGGCCGTACATGCGACGGATACCGTCTTGCATAATAACGGCAACTTCGTATGCGAACGTTGGATCGTAAGAAATACAGTTAGGAACTGTGCCCGCCATAATGTGCGAGTGACCATCTTCGTGCTGTAGACCTTCGCCGTTAAGCGTTGTACGACCAGCAGTTGCACCTAGTAGGAAACCACGAGCTTGTTGGTCGCCAGCTAGCCATGCCATATCACCTACACGTTGGAAACCAAACATTGAGTAGTAGATGTAGAATGGGATCATTGGCAGATCGTTAGTGCTGTATGACGTTGCAGCTGCAACCCAAGATGCCATTGAACCTAGCTCATTGATACCTTCTTGAAGTACCTGACCTGATGTTGCTTCTTTGTAGTAAGAAACAATGTCGCGATCCTGTGGCGTGTAGTTCTGGCCATGTGGGTTGTAAATACCGATCTGACGGAATAGACCTTCCATACCAAACGTACGTGCTTCATCACAGATGATAGGAACAATGTTCTTACCAATGTTTTTGTTCTTAAGCAGGATGTTAAGAGTACGAACGTAAGCCATTGTGGTAGAAATATCACGCTTCTGCTCTTCTAGTAGCGGCGCGAACTCTTCTAGCTCAGGAACTTGGAAGTCTTGAGTAAATTTAGGTAGACGCTGAGGCGTGTAACCTTTCAATGCTTTACGACGAGCGTGTAGGTATTCGTATTCCGCTGAACCTTCTTCAAGTTTCAGGTAAGGAAGTGCCTTCACTGCTTCATCCGTTAGGATGTCTTGAAGACCTAGACGGTCACGTAGATGTAGTACGTGAGTCATATCCATCTTCTTAACTTGGTGCGCGATGTTTTTACCTTCAGCCGCTTCACCCATACCGTAACCTTTCACTGTCTTAGCTAGGATTACAGTTGGACGACCTTTAGTTTCTGCCGCGTTTTTGTATGCTGCGTACAACTTAGAAGACTCGTGACCACCACGCTTAAGAGCGAAGATTTCGTCATCTGTCATGTCTGCAACGAGTGCAGCTGTCTCAGGGTACTTACCAAAGAAGTGCTTACGTACGTACGCGCCATCTTTAGATTTAAATGTTTGGTAGTCACCATCTACAGTTTCGTTCATCAGCTGTAGAAGTTTACCTGTTGTATCTTTAGCAAGCAGAGCATCCCAGTTGCTACCCCAGATAACTTTAACAACGTTCCAGCCAGCGCCTTTAAATAGACCTTCTAGCTCTTGAATGATGCTGCCGTTACCCATTACAGGGCCATCTAGACGCTGTAGGTTACAGTTAACTAGGAAACATAGGTTGTCTAGCTTCTCACGCGCAGCGAAAGACAATGAACCACGTGATTCTGGCTCATCCATCTCACCATCGCCTAGGAAAGCATATACACGTTGAGCAGAAGTATCTTTCAAACCACGGCCGTCTAGGTACTTAAGGAAACGCGCTTGGTAGATCGCAGAAATTGGACCTAGACCCATAGAAACGGTAGGGAACTGCCAGAACTCAGGCATTAGTTTAGGGTGTGGGTATGATGGGATACCTTTACCGTCTACTTCTTGACGGAAGTTATCTAGCTGCTCTTCAGTTAGACGACCTTCAACGAATGCACGAGAGTAGATACCCGGTGAAATGTGACCTTGGTAGTAAACTAGATCGCCACCGTCCGTCTCGTTTGGAGCGCGGAAGAAGTGGTTGAAACATACTTCGTAGAATGCAGCAGAAGACTGGAAAGACGCCATGTGGCCGCCTAACTCAAGGTCTTTCTTAGATGCACGTAGAACGATCATGATTGCGTTCCAGCGGATGATAGAACGAATACGGCGCTCAAGTGTTGTGTCACCTGGGTAAGCGGGTTCTTGGTCTGCAGGAATCGTGTTGATGTAGTTAGTTGTGATACCTGTTGGCATATCAACACCGTCTAGACGTGCTTTGTCTAGAACTTGCTCTAATAGGAACTGAGCACGCTCTACACCTTCTTCACGTACAACTGACTCAAGTGCTTGAAGCCATTCTTGAGTTTCCAGTGCATCTACGTCATGCTTCATATCAGACATGGCGATCTATCCTTCTATTGGTTGGATCTACTTATTTAAGTAACCGTTTCTTGTTTAAAGAATCGTTACCTTGCTGAATTCGACGCAAAGAGCGCTCTCTGCGTGACTCTTCACGAGTCAAATCCAACAATGTTTCTTCGATATAAGCTAAGTGTGAGTGTGACATTTCACGTGCCTTTTCCGGCTGACCCGAAACAATCGCATCCACAATATTAGCTCGGTGTTTACTTACTTTCTCGACCACTTCATCGCGGCGATGTAAGAGCTTTAAATTCTGTAAGACGTTTTGCTCAAGCAAAGGAGCCAAACTACGAACAATATGCAGCAACACTACGTTGTGTGCTGCTTCCGTTAAAGCAATCAAAAACTGCATAACAGCTACAGCTTCCGCTTCGACATTTTTCTTCGTTTGCTCTTCGCTGATGTTTTTCAGGCAAGCCTGAATACGCGCAAAGTCTTCCTCGGTTCCACGAACTGCTGCAAAGTAAGCCGCAATACCTTCCATCGCATGGCGAGTTTCCAGTAAGTCCAGCTGAGTTTCAGAGTGGCTAGACAATAAATTTAGCAGAGGATCAGAAAAGCTTGTCCAAATACTCTCACTAACAAATGTGCCGCCGCCCTGACGACGAGTAAGAAGACGCTTGGCTTCTAGGCGTTGTATCGCTTCACGGATTGAAGGACGTGAGACATCGAACTGCTTCGCTAACTCACGCTCTGGTGGCAACTGCTGCCCCGGAGACAATGTTCCTTCCACTATCAGCCTTTCCAATTCTTGTTCAATGACATCAGAAAGTTTTGGCTGACGAATCCTTTGATAAGCCATAGTTGTTTTTCTTCTACTCTTTGCAGTCAATTGGTATTACCAATTTCAAGTTGGCAGGAAAATTAACATAATTAAAACGCAAGTTCCAGTCAAAAATTGACCCAAATCATAGAACAGTCCTTACATCAACACTTTGATAACAATAGCTGATTAAAACAGCAATTAAATTGGTCAGACCAATTACAATTTATAAACAGATGGGCATGTAACGTGCTAGGGGGCACGGTTTATCTTTTTAGTTTTAAAAGAATATGAATGGGATGTGTCGGGAAAAGAAAGCGAGAAGTGAGAAGCGAGAAGCGAGAAGCGAGAAGCGAGAAGCGAGAAGCGAGAAGCGAGAAGCGAGAAGCGAGAAGCGAGAAGCGTACTAAGCAGTTGAAGCGCTCACCTCTCGGAGGACGAAGTCCGGTCTCGAAGGGCGTAGTCCGCTCTCGCCCTACTTCGCCTCGATATGATCTATCATCAACTGCAGCGACTGATTACCACGAAACTCATTGATATCGAGCTTATAAGCTAAGCGAACCGTTTTAACTGATGCATCAGGCCAACGACGTAAGTCGACATTAAAGGCAATACCATCGATCAGAATGTTGGTCGGATGGCCTTTGTGCAAAGGCTCGAGCATTAGTTTGAGGTGTTTTTCCCCCACCAGCTTTTGATGCAAAACTTTAAACTCTCCATCAAAAACAGGCTCGGGAAACGCCTGCCCCCAAGGACCACCTGAGCGCAGCATTTCAGCAATATGCATTGAGAACTCCTCTGGCGCCAATTCGCCATCGGATAAAATCACACCTTTGAGCGCTGCATCATCTAAGTCCTGTTTTACCGCCTCATCGAATAACTGAGAGAAACGTGCAAAGTTTTTTTCCTCGATGGTCAAACCTGCCGCCATTGCATGGCCGCCAAACTTAATGATCATTCCAGGATTCTGGGTATCAATGCGATCCAATACATCTCTCATGTGCAAACCGGGAATTGAGCGACAAGATCCCTTAATCGTCCCCTCCCCTCCATCAGCAAACGCGATGACCGGACGGTGAAACTTCTCTTTGATACGTGAAGCCAGAATACCGATCACGCCCTGATGCCAGTCTCTTTGAAACAACACCAAACCATGTGGCATATCAGTTTCACCGAATTGCAGACGCTCACAGAAAGCCATCGCTTCCTGTTTCATGCCTTCTTCGATCTCTTTTCGTGTCTGATTCAGACCATCCAGTTCACTCGCCATACGACGAGCAGCATGAATATTGTTACTCAACAGCAACTCAACGCCAAACGACATGTCATCCAAACGTCCAGCGGCATTGATGCGCGGCCCTAGAGCAAAACCGAAGTCAGACGCAACCAGCCGACGAGCATCACGCTTGGCTACCTCGATTAAGGCTTGAATACCTGGTCGCGCTTTACCTGCACGAATCCGCTGCAAACCTTGATGAACTAAGATTCGGTTATTTTCATCCAGTGGCACCACATCGGCAACCGTGCCTAATGCCACTAAATCAATCAGTTCCATCAGCTTCGGTTCAGCCATTCCTTGTTGGGTAAACCAACCATTTTTGCGCATATGTACACACAGCGCCATCATCAAGTAGAAGGCAACACCAACGCCCGCCAAAGCTTTAGAGGGAAAAGCGCATTCCTGCAAATTGGGATTGACCATTGCGTCAACCTCAGGCAATTGATGACCCGGAAGATGGTGGTCTGTGACGAGCACCTGTAGACCTTGTTGCTTCGCATAGCGAACACCTTCAATCGATGATACGCCGTTATCGACCGTCATGATGACCTCTGCACCAAGCTCAATCGCTTGGTCGACCACTTCAGGGCTGAGGCCGTAGCCATCTTCAAACCGGTTTGGTACCAAGTAATCAACATTGCTTGAGCCAAGCATACGCAACGCCAGTACAGATAACGCGGAACTGGTAGCGCCATCGGCATCAAAATCACCAACAACAATGATGCGTTTGTTGGCTTGCAATGCGTTAAACAGCAACTCAACCGCTTTATCTATCCCATGTAACTTTTGATACGAATGTAATCCGCGGGCGGTGGTTTCCAACTGTTCGATGCTACGGATTCCACGGGATATGTATATGCGCTTCAGTAAAGGAGCGATGGAGTCAGGAAGTAAACTTAAATCAGCTTCAGGTCTGCGTTGAATTTCTATCATAATAAATATTAGAGCCTCTAATTAGAGGCTCTTTTCAAATCATTGAGTTTGTTGAAGACGTTGGAGTAACTGTGCAGGAGGAAGATACCCACCGACCATTTCACCATTTGGAAGGAAAATCGCTGGTGTACCGCTAATACCTAACTCACGTCCCAGTGCAAAGTGCTGCTTGATGATTTGCTGGTATTTCGCATAGTCCTCGCCTTGCTCAGGAAACTCACGATTCACTTTTCCGTTATGCATCGCTGACTGAGGATCTTTTGCGCCCCAGATTGCCGCCATTTGATCAGCAACAGAACCCGTCGCACCTTGGCGAGGGTATGCCATGTAGCGAACAGTAATACCAAGTTCGTTGTAACCCTTCATCTGGTTGTGTAGGCGAACACAGTAACCACAAGTAATATCAGTAAATACGGTTACAACATACTTCTCGTTATCCGCCTTGAACTCAATCATACTGTCTTTGAATGCTTCAATCTTCGCCGCATTTAGGGGCGCCTGACGCTTAGCAAGAACATCTTCATATTGACCTTCTACATCCAGCTTATACAAGGTACCCGCTAAAAAGTAATCACCCGATGGCGTTGCAAATAAAACACCACCACTGGTTTGAACTTCAACCAAACCTTCAACTTCAGCAGGAACCACATCTTTGACTTCAAGACCAAGCTTGGCAAAACGCTGCTCAAGCAGTTCCTTGTCAAACTTAACTTCAGCGGCAGAAACGGTCTGAGTAGCCAAAATAAATGGTAATGTCAGTAACGTCATTCGGCGTAATACGCTCATTCAATTCACCTTAAATCAATCATGTTATAGCCAAGAGACACTATGCTCTTGGGTGGTGTTCACTATGCAGCTGCTTCAATCGCTCCGTCGCTACATGAGTATAAATTTGTGTTGTCGACAAGTCACTATGCCCCAATAGCATCTGCACGACACGCAGATCAGCTCCATAGTTGAGCAAATGTGTCGCAAAAGCATGTCGTAAAACATGGGGAGAAAGCTGCTCAGTATCAATCCCGGCTAACACAGCATAGTGTTTGATTCGATGCCAAAATGTCTGGCGCGTCATTTGACGAGCTCGCTTACTCGGGAAAACGACATCCGAAGTTGTTTCTCCAAGTAATTCAGACCTACCTTGCTGCAAAAAAGTTTCAATCCACTCGATAGCATTTTCACCCAGCGGAACTAAACGTTCCTTGCCACCTTTACCTGTGATTCTTACCACCCCTTGTCGCAGACTGATGTTTTCCATTGTCAGACTGACGAGTTCAGTGACACGCAATCCAGTAGCGTACAATAACTCAAGCATCGCTTTGTCACGTAACTCCATTGCATCATTGGGATCTGGCGCATTGAGAAGTGCTTCAACTTGTTCTTCACTTAAGTCTTTGGGTAGTCGTTTTGGCAGTTTGGGACTGATGAGTAGTGCACTGGGATCATCACCGCGAATTTTTTCTCTGTGTAGATACTGAAAAAGACGACGAATCGCTGATAGCATTCTTGCTCGCGAGGTTTGTTTATAGCCTGAGTCAGCAAGCCAAGACTGATAGTCTTGAAGTCCAGAGAGGCTGATAAAATCGAGACGATAGTTGTTTGCTGCCATCCACTTCAATAGTTTTACCAGATCATTACGGTATGAATCTAAAGTGTTTTCTGACAACCCTCTCTCCATCCACATTGAATCTAAAAACTGCTCAACTATTCCTTGATCAGGTGACATTTGTTCAGACACAGCAAACCTCTTTATTTCGTTATGCGCTCAAATGTAAGTTCCTAAGAGTAATAAAGCTATAAAAATTCATCCTACCGACGGATATTCGCTGCAAAGCTCGCCATTTTGTGTTTAGAATTCACCATCAATTCTCCAATACAGAAAAGAATACTATGAAAATCGGTCTATTTTACGGCTCAACCACTTGTTATACCGAAATGGCAGCAGAGAAGATCCGTGCCATTATTGGTGAAGACCTTATTGATATTCACAATGTTAAACAAGCGCCTCTGTCTTTAATGGCTGACTATGATTTTCTGATTTTGGGGATTTCAACATGGGATTTTGGCGAGATCCAAGAAGACTGGAACGAACTTTGGGATCAAATAGAGAGCCTGCCACTGACAGGAAAAACCGTTGCTCTGTTTGGTCTGGGCGATCAAGAAGGTTACGGCGAATGGTATTTAGATGCCATGGGCTTTCTGCACGATGAAGTGAAAAAAGCGGGGGCTAACGTCGTTGGATATTGGCCAAACGATGAAAACTATCAGTTTGAAGCTTCGAAAGCTCTCACTGAAGACAAAAGCCATTTTGTCGGCCTTGCACTAGATGAAGACTCACAATATGAGTTAAGTGATGAACGTATCGCTACTTGGGTTGAGCAAATTCTGGTTGAATATCAAGAGACGCTGTAGCGTCGAGCGTCGAGCGTCGAGCGTCGAGCGTCGAGCGTCGAGCGTCGAGCGTCGAGCGTCGAGCGTCGAGCGTCGAGCGTCGAGCGTCGAGCGTCGAGCGTCGAGAAAAGCTTGAAGGGTTGGCACACTGCGTCAACCCTTTTCTTTTAAGTAAAATAAACAACAATGTCCGTAAACGGAGGTTCACGCTCAATAACCGCCTCTCGAAAGGCGAAGCCCGCTCTAAATTCTCGCAGGACGAAGTCCGTTCTCGACTCTCTAAGCGCTGCGCTCTAGCTATCTATAGAGCGCAGTCCGTTCCTAAACCTAGCCCAATCAAACACTAGCCCAGGGTCTGTCTTACGCAGTGGCGCTATATACTGATGTCCTGTGATGCGCGGAAGTGTGATTAAAGGATACTCGTGCTGAATCTGCTGAGTTAGTTCAGTCAATGCTTGATATTGCGCATCGGTGTAGGCGACAAAGTCACTGCCTTCTAGCTCAATGCCTATCGAATAATCGTTACACTTTTCACGCCCAGCAAAGCTCGACTTTCCCGCATGCCAAGCTCTAGCTGTAAATGGAACAAACTGTACGACCTCACCATCACGACGAATTAAGCAGTGCGCCGAAACCCCCATTTGATGGATGACCTTAAAGAATGGGTGCTGCTCAGGATCCAACTTGCCAGTAAAAAACTGCTCAATATAAGGACCACCGAACTGCCCAGGCGGGAGGCTGATGTTATGTACCACCAGCAAAGAGATGTCTTGTGGCTCGCTTCTTTGATCGAAGAATGGAGATTCAACTCGTCGCGCTTTACTGTACCAACCCTGCTCATCAATCATTTTGCTGCTCGTCATATTATCAGTCCTCACGATTTTATCTGTTTGGCCATGAAATGCGAGATTAATGGCTGAATTTCACTCTCAGTCAGCGTATCATGCCCACCTCTTGTCCAACTGCGTATTAGATTTGCGATGAAAAACACACACAATAGCCAAGAACGTCTCGAATATTTGAAACAACAACTTCCCCTAGAGATCTCCCGAGCAGTCGCGGATACCATCAAAGAAGATCTTGGTGGCACACTTGACCCTGCTGCTGATATTACCGCAAGTCTAATTCCCGCAGATGCCCACAACGAAGCAACCATTATCACCCGCGAACACGGTGTCTTCTGTGGCAAAGCTTGGGCTGATGAAGTGTTTAAGCAGCTAGGTGGCGAAGTCACCATCGAATGGAATGTCGAAGATGGTGACAAAGTAGAGCCAAATCAGGTTCTTTGTACTCTTTCAGGTCCTTCTCGCGCGCTACTTACAGGTGAACGTAACGCGATGAATTTCATCCAAACACTTTCTGGCTGTGCAACTACCACCGCTCAATATGCTGAAAAGCTGGAAGGTACTGGCTGTCGTTTACTTGATACCCGCAAAACCATTCCAGGTCTACGCAGCGCACTAAAATATGCGGTAGCTTGTGGTGGTGGCTTCAACCACCGCATCGGAGTTTTCGACGCCTACTTGATTAAAGAGAACCACATCATCGCTAATGGTGGTATCACGCAAACAATCAAAACGGCTAAAGAGCTAAATCCAGGTAAACCTGTCGAGGTTGAAACAGAAAGTATTGCTGAGCTACAAGAAGCGATTGAAGCAGGTGCAGACATCATTATGTTGGATAATTTCACAACCGATATGATGCGCGAAGCCGTGAAAATTAATGCAGGTCGTGCCGCACTAGAAAACTCCGGTAACGTCACTTTAGAGACTCTACGTGAGTACGCGGAAACGGGTGTGGATTACATCTCTGTTGGAGCATTAACTAAACATATCAAGGCGATGGATCTTTCCATGCGCTTTAAATAAAAACATCAGCACTAACTGATCACAATAGAGGCCTTCAAGCCTCTATTTTTTCCCACAACGTCAAATCCTTCTGACACTTATGTGCAAAAAAGGATTATTTTGCTCTCTTCTTGTCCAGAACAACTCACTGCTACATACCTTATCCATTCTCTCCCTCGTATTCTTTTGCCACACCCCAAAAAAACTAGAGATGAGAAAGATGGCAACGAAGCAAAAGAATAAAGGCTTTACCTTAATCGAATTGATGGTCGTTGTTGCGATTGTGGCGGTACTTGCAACATTAGCGATCCCCAGTTATCAAAACTACGTAACCCGCGCTCATGCCAGTGAAATGCTCAATGCATCCATGACCATCAAGACTGCGGTTTCCATTTGTCTCATCCGAGGGGAGCCCAATTGCACCTCTGGTAATGGCGACGTTCCTTTAGCACAAGATCTTGGCGACTTTTCAGTCGCGTCAATTACCGACGCAACAAGCGGGCGACAGAGGGTGCGAGCGTCAATCAATCCCTCAAAAACAAAAGGTAGGTTAAAAAATGGTGATATGGTGGACTTAATCCCTGAAGTGTCTTCTGGGGGAGTGATATGGAGTGTTGTATGCACATCGATTGATGGTACTGCGGATAACTGGTGCCCTAAAAACTAATGCTAACCACATTGCCTTCAATATTAAGACAAGCAAGTATTCTTAATCACCAACAAGAATCCTTACTACTTAATCACATCAAAGCTTCTGGTCAGTCGGCACCCGAAGCTTTGATATCATTGAAGTTATTGAGCTCTGGCCAGCTAACTAAAGTGCTCTCCCAGCTTTTCGAGCAGCCAGAAACCAACCTCGAACAATTTGAATATGCGAAGTTGTGTAACACGTTAGGCTTAAGGGAACTCATCACACGATTTTCTGCGTTACCAATTGAGCAAATTGGACAAGTTCTAACGGTCGCCGTCACCGATATTACACATAGTGAAATTGAAGAGGAGTTTCGTTTTGCTACCGGATTTCAAATAGATCTCGTCTTAGCCGACTTCCAACAACTTCAAGGCGCTATACGGCGCGTTTATGGAAAAGCAGATGTCACTCTGCACGCTAATTTTGGACGAGACATTAATGAGCAGGAACTGGCTTCATTGGTTGACATTACTCAGGAGGAAATGGCATCGGTTGAAGATCTTAGCCAAGATGACGCGCCTGTAAGTCGCTATATCAATCAGATCCTTTTAGATGCGGTCAGGAAAACCGCTTCAGATATTCATTTCGAGCCCTATGAACAATCATATCGTGTCCGTATGCGTTGTGATGGACTACTGGTAGAAAGTCAGCAGCCACCTCATCATTTAAGCCGACGACTCACCACCCGACTCAAAATACTTGCCAAGCTCGATATTGCGGAGCGACGGCTTCCGCAAGATGGCAGGATAAAACTGAAGCTAAGCCAACATGCAGCAATAGATATCCGAGTGTCTAGCTTACCGACATTATGGGGAGAAAAAATTGTGGTTCGTCTGCTAGATAGTCGTTCTACGACCCTCGACCTTGATTCACTGGGATATACGCCTCATCAAAAGCAGATCTATCTTCAAGCCCTCAACAAACCTCAAGGACTCATTGTGGTTACAGGACCGACAGGAAGCGGGAAAAGTGCCTCCCTGTATACTGGCTTAAAAATTCTCAATACCCCCCAGATTAATATCTCCACAGCAGAAGACCCGGTAGAGATCAACCTAACGGGTATTAACCAAGTTCAGATTCAACCGCATATCGGTCTCGACTTTTCTAAGACTCTTAGAGCATTTCTGCGCCAAGACCCAGATATTATTATGGTGGGTGAAATACGAGATCGTGAGACAGCAGAAATTGCCGTTAAGGCCGCTCAAACGGGCCATCTGGTATTAACCACGCTTCATACCAATTCCGCTTCCGAAGCCGTTTCTCGATTAAAAAATATGGGGATTGAATCTTATAATCTTTCTTCATCGCTGAGTCTGGTGATTGCACAACGCCTCGCTCGCCGTCTATGCCCTCACTGCAAACAACGCCTCAATCCGTCAGCGTCTATAAGAAAACAGTTTGAACTACCAGACGACACCACTCTCTACCAAGCTCACGAGCAGGGATGCAGTGAATGCAACAACGGTTATTCCGGCAGAGTAGGACTCTATGAGTTGATGGCATTCAACGAGGCTTTACTTAATGCGGTCGGTGCTGAGAGAAGCAGTCAAGAAATTGAAAACCTTGCCAGAGAACAAGGCATGATGACTCTGAAACAAGCGGGTGTGGAAAAGTTGCTCTGCGGAATTACAAGCTACCAAGAACTTCAACGTGTGCTCTATTTATAACGTGGGGAAATGATGACGCTTAAACACCGACCTCAAATAAAAGCCTTTATCTGGAAAGGCATCGCCCGCTCTGGGTCAAAAGTTACGGGGCGTAGTTTTGCCTATAGTGACTTCGAGGTAAGACGTGAACTCAAGCTGAATCATATAAACGAGATTCAAATAACCGTACGTCCATTATCCATGGTCGAACGCTTCACTCAGCAAGTAAAAGCGAAAGATATTACGATTGTGACCCGTCAAATCGCGACTATGCTCTCCACTGGCATGCCGATTATCTCAGTCCTTAAATTGGTCGCGACGAACCAGAACAAAGGAGAAATGAAATCGATACTCATGAAACTTTCCGCAACAATTGAAGTCGGCGTTCCTCTGTCTCAGGCACTGGGGATGACCAGCGTTCATTTTGATCCTATGTATCGCGATTTAGTGGTAACTGGAGAGCAGACCGGCAAACTCACTGACGTATTTGAGCGATTGGCCAGCCATAGAGAAAAATCCGATCAACTCAAATCCAATGTGGTTAAAGCATTAATATACCCAAGCATGGTAGTGCTAACCGCGCTAATCGTCTGTTACTTAATGCTGACACTGGTTATCCCTCAGTTTGAATCTATATATGCTGGCTTCGGAGCCGACCTTCCTTGGTTAACTAAGCAGGTACTGCACATATCTTCGCTCAGCCAAGATTATCTCTGGGTGATCTTGCTACTCTTCTTTCTAATCTGTCTGACTTTCAAGTCTGTTAATAAGCGCTCTACGCGCTTCACCTTACTATGGAATCAATGGCTACTCGCTGCACCTATCCTTGGCAAAGTACTAGGACAAGCCGCCATCGCTAGATTTAGCCGCACAATGGCGACAAGCTTTAGCGCTGGCCTACCTATTCTTTTATGTTTGGAAACGGCGGCGCGAACAGCGGGAAATCTCTACTATCAAAAAGCACTGGAGCGTGTCACGACAAACACTGCATCGGGTATGCCGATGTATGTCGCGATGAGACAGTGTGAAGCATTTCCAGAGATGGTTTTACAAATGGTCATGATTGGTGAAGAAGCAGGAAAATTGGATGATATGCTCAACAAAATAGCGGATATATACGAGGCAAGCGTAGAAAGTAGTATTGACACCCTTGGCAAAACGCTAGAGCCACTTATCATTATTTTCCTTGGCTCGACAGTCGGAGGGCTAGTTGTGGCAATGTACCTACCAATCTTTAACTTAATGAATGTCTTAGGGTAGTATACTCAGGATATATGTGTGAAATTGGACAGTTGACTCCTATATGGACATTTTTGACTTCAATCCTTGGCTTTTCCCTACTTTGGCGACAGTGTTTGGTCTGATCATTGGCAGCTTTCTCAACGTGGTTATTCATCGCCTGCCGCTCATTATGGAACGGGAATGGCGTCATGAATGTGCTGAAAGCTTTCCTGAGTACAATATCGAGCCACCACAGGGGACTTACAATCTGAGCGTACCACGCTCGAGCTGCCCAAAGTGTCAAACGCCGATTCGTTTCGTTGATAATATTCCTATCGTCAGCTGGCTGATACTCAAAGGTCAATGTCATCAATGTCATGCGAAAATTAGCGCACGTTATCCATTGGTAGAACTGATCAGTGCTGCGCTCTCATTCTTGGTTGCCTATCAACTTGGCTTCAGCTATTTCACGATTGCCCTAATTTTCTTCACCTTTGTTCTGATTGCAGCCACATTCATTGATCTCGATACCATGCTGCTTCCCGATCAACTCACCCTACCTTTGACTTGGGCCGGTATCCTACTCTCTCTGCTCCACATTAGCCCTGTATCACTGCAAGATTCAATTATAGGCGCGATAGCTGGTTACCTATCTTTATGGTCTGTTTATTGGTTATTCAAATTGATAACTGGCAAAGAAGGCATGGGGTATGGTGACTTCAAACTTCTTGCGGCGCTGGGGGCTTGGCTGGGATGGCAATATCTGCCAATGGTTATACTGCTATCTTCTGGCGTAGGACTCATTTTTGGTTTAATCCAACTCCGACTGAAGCAACAAGGTATCGACAAAGCATTTCCATTTGGCCCGTACCTAGCTATCGCAGGCTGGATTTGTATGATGTGGGGAAATGACATTTTGGATTGGTATCTGAGCAATTTTCTAGGAATTTAATATGACACTCGTCATCGGACTCACTGGCGGCATCGCGAGTGGAAAAACAACCGTCGCAAATATTTTCCACCAAGAATTTGGAATTGAAATTGTTGATGCAGATATCGTCGCTCGTCAGGTCGTAGAGCCAGGTAGTGATGGATTACAGCAGATTGCGCAACATTTTGGATCTGAAGTTATTCAATCAGATGGTGCGTTAAATCGTGCTAAGCTGAGAGAAATTATCTTTGCCGATCCCACTCACAAGGAGTGGCTTAACAACCTACTCCATCCAATGATCAGACATAAGATGCTAAACGATCTTGAAAATGTCCGCTCTGAATACGCACTGCTTGTCATTCCATTGATGGTAGAAAACAACCTGCAAACCTTAGCTGATAAGGTGATTGTGGTGGATGTCGACCCAGAAACTCAAATTCAGCGTACGGTTAAACGTGATCACGTAGGCAGCGAGCAAGCCAAAGCAATTCTCGCCTCTCAAGCGACACGCGAGCAGCGACTCGCTATCGCCGATTACGTGATTAAAAATAATACAAAAAACCAAAAAATTTTGTATCAAATCACAGAATTACATAAAAAGTTTCTAGAAATATGTAGGGTAAATCTGTGAGAATAAAGGATGAATAATCCAGAGCTGCCGATTAATGACAACGCATTATTTTGAACATCCACTGAACGAGAAAACCCGTATATATTTGAGGGTTGAGGCTTTACTCAACCAACTAAATATTGCCGCTCAGTTCAGCGATAATATGCAGCATCTGATCTTCTACCGTTCACTGTTTGACTTACTGGAAATCTTTGAACAGATTCAGTTGAAAAGTGAGTTGGCTAAAGACATCGAAAAGCAGCGCCTCGCTTACCGTTCTTGGTTAAATGTCGAAGGCGTCGATCAAGAGATGCTGCGAGAGGTTCTGAACGAAGTTGATAGCGTTCACAGTGAACTGATGGCCGCCGAGCGTTTTGGACAAAGTCTCAAAGAAGATCGCTTTCTTAGCGCCATACGCCAAAGGTTTAATCTTCCTGGCGGCTCATGCTGCTTTGATCTTCCGGCTCTCCATCATTGGTTACACCTACCACTTGAGCAGAAAAAAACTGATGCTCATCAGTGGTTGAGTACCCTTCAACCCCTAGCAAAAGCACTGAATCAGTGGCTAAAACTAACCCGAGAAGCTGGCCATTTTAGAACCATACATGCCAACTCTGGTTTCTACCAAAGTGACGCTGACGAAGCCAATATCTTACGCCTTGAAATACCGATGCATTTCGGCGTCTATCCTATGATTTCTGGCCATAAGAACCGTTTTGCGATTAAATTTATTGAATTCAAAACAGGCCAAGCTTCCATCGCGAACGTTGAATTTCAACTTGCCGTTTGTTGCTAAACACAATCACTAGTTAACGCGTTATACTACTTCAATACTATTTTTGGGTATTTAGAGAATCATCATGTCAAAAATTACTACCGTACCCTGCCCTCAATGTGGCACCGACGTTATTTGGGGAGAGCAAAGCCCTTACCGTCCATTTTGCAGTAAACAGTGCCAAATGATTGATTTTGGCGAGTGGGCTGACGAAGAAAATACGATTCCCGGCGCACCGGATATGTCAGATGCTGACGGTTGGTCGGAAGACCAATATTAAGTAGCGAGTAGCGAAAATACTAAACATTGAAGAGCTGATGTGAAAACATCGGCTTTTTTCTTGCCTATCTTTCTATATTATATAGCGATATGCGCAGGAGAATTTTACGAGAGCAAGAAGGAGGAACGGAGTTTACGCCAGTAAATGAGTACCGACGCCGACGCTATCGTGAAATGCCACCAGCATAGTGCCTAAAATAAAAAAACGGAGCCATATGGGCTCCGTTTAATATGAGAACGCTAGTTATAGCATTACTTCTTAGCAAGTTTCTCTTTGATACGAGCTGACTTACCAGAACGCTCACGTAGGTAGTACAGTTTGGCACGACGTACTGCACCGCGGCGTTTAACTTCAATGCTATCAACCATTGGAGAGTGTGTTTGGAACGTACGCTCTACACCTTCACCGTTAGAAATCTTACGTACTGTGAATGCAGAGTGTAGACCACGGTTACGGATTGCGATTACAACGCCTTCGAAAGCCTGTAGACGCTCACGCTCACCTTCTTTTACCTTAACTTGAACAACAACTGTGTCACCAGGTGCGTAGTTAGGTAGGTCTTTTTTCATTTGCTCTTCTTCAAGAGCTTTGATGATGTTACTCATTTTCAATATTCCTAGAATAAACTGATACTAAATTTAATAGGTTACTAAGTTCGAGATTCAGAAATGAATTCGGCTAGTAATTGTTCCTGTTCGTCAGTCAGAGCTAGGTTTTCCAGGAGCTCTGGTCTTCTTAACCAAGTGCGGCCTAACGACTGTTTTAGTCGCCAGCGACGAATATCCCTATGGTTTCCAGATTTGAGTACCGCTGGCACTTCTTTACCATCTAGAACCTCAGGCCGCGTATAGTGAGGGCAATCTAACAAACCATTTGCGAAAGAGTCTTCTTCCGCTGACGCAAAATCTCCAAGCACACCCGGAACAAACCGAGAGACTGAATCAATTAGCGTCATGGCTGGTATTTCACCACCCGTCATCACAAAATCACCAATCGACCATTCTTCGTCGACTTCAGATTGAATGACACGCTCATCTACCCCTTCGTAGCGACCACAAATCAGAAGCAAGTTCTCGTTTGTTGCCAGCTCTTCGACACCTTTTTGGTCAAGTTTTCGACCTTGAGGTGACAGGTAGATTACCTTCGTCTTACCTGGTGATGCCTGTTTGGCTGCGTGGATAGCATCGCGCAAAGGCTGAACCATCATAAGCATGCCAGGACCACCACCATAAGGTCTGTCATCGACAGTGCGATGTTTGTCGTGCGTGAAATCACGAGGATTCCATGTCTCAATCGACAAAAGACCTTTTTTAACCGCTTGACCTGTTACTCCGTAATCAGTAACGCTGCGGAACATCTCAGGAAATAGGCTAATTACGCCAACCCACATTGTTCAATCGCTCCGTTACTTGGAGTTAGAATCCAGGATCCCAGTCAACTTCGATCCGTTGAGCTTCGCGATCAATATGTTTGATCACTTGCTCTTCAAGGAACGGAATTAGTCGTTCCTTTTGCCCAAAAGCATCTTTTAGATTTGCTTTAATCACCAAAACATCGTTGGAGCCAGTTTCTAGCATGTCAGAGACAATGCCTAGATCGTAACCTTTATCGGTTACTACTTGCATACCAATCAAATCACGCCAATAGAACTCGTCTGATGGCAATTCTGGTAATACAGCAGGGTCAATAGAGATTTCAAAGTTAGTCATCAGTTGCGCGTCTTCACGTACATCAAGACCTTCCAGCTTTACCACCAAACCTTTGTTATGGCGCTTCCAGCTTTCTACTTTGTACTCGACCCACTTTTCACCTTGCTTGATAAACCAAGGAGTGTAATCAAATATGCTTTCGGTATTGTCTGTGTAGGAAAAAACCTTGAGCCAACCACGAATGCCGTAAGTAGCACCAAACTTGCCTACAACAATCTTTTCGTCACTCATTGTTTCTTTACCTTTCATCGACATAAGCTAATTTCTACTTCTAAAAAGAATTAAGCCGCTTTTTGAGCGTCTTTAACTAGCTTAGCTACGCGGTCAGATAGAGATGCGCCTTGACCAACCCAGTGGTTAACGCGATCTAGGTCTAGACGTAGACCTTCTTCTTGACCTTGAGCTGTTGGGTTGAAGAAACCAACTTTCTCGATGAAACGGCCAGTTGCTGCATTGCGGCTGTCCGCTACTACGATTTGATAAAATGGACGCTTTTTAGCGCCGTGACGTGCCAAACGAATGGTTACCATGTCGTCCTCTTTGCTTTCTCAAAAATAAAATTAACCCCAGAAACCATTTATCTCTAAATAGTTTGGGGCTCGTGCCAAAATAAAGCTCCGGAATTTTACTCTTATTCCGGAGCAATGCAAGGTCTTTAGCTACTTTTTCACCAACATAAAACGGGTTCTAAGTTTGTAACACAGCTAACACCTTGAAATATTGTTGCTGACTAAGTTTAGCGACCAAATGGGTTGAAGCCACCGCCACCCATTCCGCCCATGCCACCCATCATGCCTTGCATGTTACGCATCATGCCTTTCATGCCACCTTTTTGCATTTTCTTCATCATCTTCTGCATCTGGGTGAACTGTTTCAGCAAGCGGTTAACGTCTTGTACCTGAGTACCTGAACCCGCTGCGATGCGCTTTTTACGTGAGCCTTTAATCAGTTCTGGGCGTTGACGCTCTTTCATCGTCATAGAGTTGATGATCGCTTCCATCTGTTTGAACATCTTGTCATCAACTTTATCTTTGATGTTGTCTGGTAAGTTGCTCATACCTGGCAACTTATCCATCATTCCCATCATACCGCCCATGTTTTGCATTTGACCTAACTGTTCACGGAAGTCTTCGAGATCAAAACCTTTTTTCTCTTTAAACTTCTTAGCGAGCTTTTCGGCCTTTTCTGTATCTACGTTGCGCTGTAGGTCTTCAATCAAAGACAGTACATCGCCCATACCCAAAATACGAGAAGCAACACGATCAGGATGGAACGGTTCTAGTGCATCGGTTTTTTCACCGACACCTAAGAATTTGATTGGCTTACCTGTAATATGACGAACAGAAAGGGCCGCACCGCCACGAGCATCACCATCAACTTTTGTCAGGATGACACCCGTCAGAGGCAATGCATCACCAAATGCTTTGGCCGTATTCGCCGCGTCTTGACCCGTCATTGCATCAACAACGAATAGGGTTTCTACAGGATTAATCGCAGAATGGAGGTCTTTAATCTCCGCCATCATTAGCTCATCTACCGCCAATCGACCCGCAGTATCGACAACAAGAACGTCGTAGAACTTTTTCTTTGCGTGATCAATTGCAGCATTGGCAATGTCAATCGGCTTCTGGTCAGCAGAAGATGGGAAGAAATCAACACCAACATCAGCAGCAAGGGTTTCTAGCTGCTTAATTGCCGCTGGACGGTATACGTCGGCAGAGACAACCAAGACTTTCTTCTTGTCTCTTTCTGTCAGTAGCTTAGAAAGTTTACCTACCGATGTGGTTTTACCCGCACCCTGCAAACCTGCCATTAAGATAACAGCAGGTGGTTGAGCCGCTAAGTTTAGCGCTTCATTTGACTCACCCATGACACCTTCAAGTTCATTTTGAACAATCTTAATGAACTCTTGGCCAGGAGTGAGCGATTTCGAAACTTCTACACCAACGGCTGCTTCTTTAACGCGTTTAATAAAATCACGTACAACAGGCAATGCAACGTCCGCTTCAAGAAGTGCCATTCGCACTTCGCGCAACGTATCTTTAATATTATCTTCGGTCAGGCGACCTTTACCGCTGATATTTTTCAGCGTTTTGGATAAGCGATCCGTTAAATTATCAAACATCTTAGTCTCTTTACCTAGACGGTTTGCAAGGAGCTTCGCCCTTTAAAATGGCGACAAATTACTATGAGTATACCTTAGCCAACCCATGCTTGACACTGCCTAGATGAGTTTTGACCTCTCAAGTCACGCAAATGAACGAGATAAGTCATAGCTCAAGCCGTTGATGCAGGGTATAATTTGTTAAAAATCCACCAGCTTATAGAGAATAATGGACAACCTAATCGCCGTTGTTGCTGCAATACTCTATCTATTAGCGATTGCAACTATAGTCCCGGGCCTTGTTCACCAAACAGGCATCCGTGTCAAAACTGTCTTTGTCAGTGCATTTGTTGCGTTGGCATTTCATGCTTGGCTGCTTAGCGATCTCATTTTAGGTAGTTCGGGGCAGAATCTTAGTATTCTAAATGTCGCCTCACTAATCAGTTTTATCGTATCGCTGGTGATGAGCGGAGCGATGCTCAAAACTCGCCTGTGGTTTTTATTGCCAGTCGTCTACAGCTTTGCTGCGATTAATCTTATTGCCGCCGCTTTTCTGCCGAGCACCTTCATTACTCATCTTGAACAAGATCCAAAGCTGCTGATACATATCTCGTTCGCTTTGTTCTCCTATTCAACCTTGACCATTGGTGCACTGTACGCTCTGCAATTAGCTTGGCTTGATCATAAATTAAAGGCGAAGAAAGCGTTGGCGATTAATCCAAATCTGCCACCTTTACTCATGGTGGAGAGACAGCTCTTTAATATCATTTTGATCGGAAACCTGTTACTCACCGGAACACTTTTAACCGGTTTTGTCTTCGTGCAGGATATGTTCGCACAAGGTAAAGCACACAAGGGCATTCTTTCCTTCATTGCTTGGATTGTTTACTCAGTGCTTCTATGGGGCCACTATCGTAAAGGTTGGCGTGGTCGTAAAGTCACATGGTTTGCCGTCGCTGGCGCAACCTTACTGACCCTTGCCTATTTTGGCAGTCGCTTTGTTCGCGAGATAATCTTGAACTAGTTGATTAAGAAAGGTGCATCTGATGCACCTTTCTTTTACAATGTTCAGTTCTTTTTTTGAAATTGACTTCACTGACAAACTAGGTCATAAATTAACCAAACATAACAAGGAAAAGATAAGCTTTGGACGACATATCAACGGGTATCTTATTTGCGCTACTCGCGTGTCTTATTGTTATTTCAGGATATTTTTCAGGTTCAGAGACAGGGATGATGTCTCTAAACCGCTACCGACTCAAACACCTTGCCAACCATGGTCATAAAGGTG
Organism: Vibrio sp. M260112; assembly: GCF_036533775.1. NCBI lineage: Bacteria > Pseudomonadati > Pseudomonadota > Gammaproteobacteria > Vibrionales > Vibrionaceae > Vibrio > Vibrio sp. M260112. The sequence continues at coordinate 110,429 of NZ_JATABH010000010.1, forward strand.
CTAAACGCGTAGAAAAACTGCTTGTTCGCCCTGATCGACTGATTGGTTTAATCTTAATCGGCAATAACCTAGTAAATATTCTTGCCTCAGCGATTGCCACTATTCTCGGTATGCGTTTATTTGGGGATTTAGGCGTCGCTATTGCGACCGGTGCCCTCACCCTAGTCATACTCGTCTTCGCAGAAGTGACCCCAAAAACCCTTGCTGCTCTGTATCCTGAAAAGGTTTCTTACGCTAGTAGTATCTTACTCACGATTCTAATGAAGGTGCTGTCACCTCTTGTTTTACTGGTCAATTTTATCACCAATGGTTTTATCCGCTTACTTGGTATAAAAGCAAACCACGGTGCGGAAGATCCGCTGAGCTCTGAAGAATTAAGAACCGTTGTAAATGAAGCCGGCAGTTTAATCCCTCGCCGCCACCAAGACATGCTGATATCGATTCTCGACCTAGAGCATGTCACCGTTAACGACATTATGGTGCCTCGCAATGAGATTACCGGTATTGATATCAACGATGACTGGAAATCTATCGTACGTCAGTTAACCCACTCTCCGCATGGTCGAGTTGTTCTATATCGCGATAAGATAGATGAAGTGGTGGGTATGTTGCGTTTACGTGAGTCTTATCGCCTGATGTTGGAAAAAAATGAGTCGACGAAAGAGACACTTTTGCGTGCGGCGGATGAAGTCTACTTTATTCCAGAAAGTACGCCTCTCAATGTCCAATTACTTAAGTTCCAACGCAATAAAGAGCGCATCGGTTTAATTGTCGACGAATATGGCGATATTATCGGCTTGATTACCTTAGAAGACATTCTTGAAGAGATCGTAGGGGAATTTACCACCTCTATTGCACCAAGTCTGTCTGATGAAATCAGCCCACAAGGTGATGGTAGCTTCCTGATTGAGGGCAGCGCCAATATCCGAGATATCAATAAAGGACTTAAGTGGTCTCTACCGACTGATGGACCTAGGACCTTGAACGGCCTAATCCTTGAGCATTTAGAAGATATCCCAGAAAGTCACCTCAGCGTGCAAGTATCTGGACACCCGATGGAGATCGTCGAGTTGGAAGAGAACCGCATCAAGCAGGTAAAAGTCTTTCCAAAACTGAAGTCGAAATAAATCGATTTCATTGAACCACATTCAAGATCAAAAAAGCCTTGGACTGACCAAGGCTTTTTAATACTCAGAGGAAAACGTTAGTCTTCAGTAACACTGAATAAGTTTTCCATATTCAGACCTTGCTTGATAAGAATTTCTCTTAATCGACGTAGGCCTTCTACCTGAATTTGGCGCACTCGCTCGCGAGTTAGATTGATCTCACGTCCTACTTCTTCGAGCGTTGAAGGCTCATAGCCAAGTAGGCCAAAGCGACGGGCTAACACTTCTTTCTGCTTAGGGTTAAGTTCGTCTAACCAATGAATCAGAGAATCTCTAATATCGTCATCCTGCGTGGAGACCTCTGGATCTGAGTTATTGACATCCGGAATGATATCCAGCAAGGCTTTTTCGCCATCCCCTCCGATCGGTGTATCAACCGAGCTTATACGCTCATTCAAACGCAGCATCTTACTGACATCATCAACTGGCTTATCGAGTTGTGTTGCAATCTCTTCAGCGGTTGGTTCGTGATCGAGTTTCTGTGATAGTTCACGCGCTGTGCGCAGATAGATGTTTAGCTCTTTGACAACATGGATAGGTAAACGGATAGTGCGAGTTTGATTCATCAAAGCACGTTCAATGGTTTGGCGGATCCACCAAGTCGCATAAGTAGAGAATCTAAATCCACGTTCTGGATCAAACTTCTCAACCGCTCGGATCAAACCAAGATTACCCTCTTCGATAAGATCTAATAGAGCAAGGCCACGATTGCTGTAACGTCGGGAAATTTTTACAACTAGACGCAGATTACTTTCTATCATGCGTTTACGTGCAGCCTCATCGCCACGAAGAGCGCGCCTCGCGTATAGAACTTCTTCTTCTGCTGTGAGTAGTGGAGAAAAGCCAATTTCGCCTAAGTAAAGCTGTGTCGCATCCAAGCTTTTGCTTGATGCATCAAACTCTTCTTTGACGTCCTCAGTTAAATCTAATTTGGTGGATTCGGTAGTTTGAAACGTATCCATCGTTTCGTCACTAACTTCGAATGGTTCGACTTTCGTTGCTGCATTGCTGATACTCATAGCGCCTCCCCCTGGCGAGCTAGCAAGACATTACTACGTCTAATGTCGCTATTTTACTCTAAATAGTAAATTTTATGGTAAGTAGCGTTTTGGATTGACTGACTTACCTTGATAGCGAATTTCAAAGTGCAAACGAACACTACTGGCTCCGGAGCTGCCCATTGTTGCAATCTTTTGGCCTGCTTTTACACTCTGTCCTTCGTGTACTAGCAACCGATCATTATGTGCATATGCACTGAGGTAATTGTCGTTATGTTTAATAATCACGAGATTACCGTAACCGCGTAGCGCATTGCCTGAATAAACGACGGTGCCACCTGCTGTTGATACGATAGATTGACCACGCTGTCCTGCGATATCAATACCTTTGTTCCCTTGATCTCCAGCAGAGAAGTTTTTGATTACTCTCCCTTTTGTTGGCCATAACCACTTGGAAATTTTGTTGTTGTTTGAAGTTGATTTACTGGCTGTGTTGGTCACTTTTTGTTTGTCGTTAGAACCAACATACTCCTTTGATTTCGATTGATCAACCTTCTTAGGAGGATCTTTTTTAACCTGTGTTTGATTGTTTTTTGTACTACTTGGAGTAACCTTTTGATTCGAGTTTTTACTCGACACTGTACTCGTTTGTGGTTTCGACGGTACTGCTGCAACCGCGATTGCAGCTCCAGCACCTGTACCACCATAGGCTGGAGCATTGTATGCAGGTTGCCATAACTTAAGCTTCTGACCAGGGTAAATCGTGTAAGGCGCTTTTAATGAGTTGTAGCTAATTATCTCATTAACATCCTTGTCAGTAACATAAGCAATGAAATATAGCGTGTCGCCTTTTTCTACCTGATAGTAACTGCCTCGATAACTGCCACGAGAAACAGAGCCATAGTCTTTTTGAAGACCAGATACTGGTGCAGGCGAATGAGCAGCACATCCAAATAACATACTGCCTAATCCAAGAATGAGAAGTAAGACGATACAACGCTTCATTACTATGCGAGGTCACCCGCGACTAAAGGAACAAAACGCACCATCTCAATGATCTCTGAACTGAATTGATCATCTTGGCGAGTGATCTTTAACAGTTGCTGCTCTTCTGTTCCAACCGGGATAACCATAATACCTTTATTATTCAGTTGCTCTAGTAATGCAGAGGGCACCGATTCGGCTGCCGCTGTGACGATAATGGCATCAAACGGTCCCTTAGCTGGCCAGCCTTGCCAACCATCGCCATGCTTAGTCGATACATTATATATATCTAACTGTTTAAGGCGCCTTTTCGCTTCCCACTGCAATGCTTTAATACGTTCGATAGAGTAAACATGATCGACAAGCTGCGCTAACACCGCAGTCTGATAACCCGACCCCGTTCCTATCTCAAGAACACGACTGTCTCTGCTTAGCTCTAACATTTCTGTCATTTTAGCGACAATGTAGGGCTGTGAAATTGTCTGTCCCTGACCAATAGGCAACGCGTTATTATCATAGGCTTGGTGCATCATCGCTTGAGAGACAAATTGCTCTCTAGGAAGGCGATAAATAGCATCAAGTACCTTTTTATCTTGTATGCCACTCGCGACAAGAAAGTCGATTAATCTGTCAGCATGTGGATTGACCATTGTTACTTATCCTTTAACCAATTATCCATACTCGCAAGAGACTCATGGGCCGTAAGATCGACTTGAAGCGGAGTGATGGACACGTAACCGCGTTCAATGGCAAAAAAGTCGGTACCTTCACCCGCATCTTGTTCTTTGCCTGGAGGACCAAGCCAATAAATATCATGACCACGCGGATCTTTCTGCTTAATCATTGCTTCTGCGTGATGGCGCGCACCAAGTCGAGTCACCACAGTGCCTTTCAGCTGTTCAGGCTTCACATCAGGAACATTAACATTCAGTAAACGGTTCGTTGGGATCGGTGATCGAGCATGCTGAGCAACCATTTGACGCGCAATATTGGCGGCAGTTCCAAAATGATGTTTGCCAACTAAAGAGAAAGCAATGGCTTGAACACCAAGAAAATGACCTTCCATCGCTGCCGCAACCGTGCCTGAATAGAGCACATCATCACCGAGGTTCGCACCATGATTAATGCCCGTTAAAACAAGATCAGGCAGTTGATCTTTCATCAATTCGTTGAGAGCAAAATGAACACAATCCGTCGGCGTACCTTGCACAGAATAGACCTGTGGAGCTATTTGATTCACTCGCAAAGGCTGCTCTAACGTCAGAGAGTTGGAAGCTCCTGAACGGTTACGGTCAGGGGCAACAATCGTCACCTCTGCCATATCGCGTAGCGCATCTGCCAGAGTATGAATGCCTTCCGCATGCACTCCATCATCGTTACTGATCAATATTCTCAGACGTCTATCGCTCATTGGTATTGGCGCTCCACTTCGATCTCTTCAATGAGTTCTCGAATAATCGCTGTCGCGAAACAACCAGCGTCCAGAGAGAAGGTTAGCGTTACATTATCTCCCTCAACTTCCCAACTCAGATCTTGAGGCATCAAGCCAATTTCACGACGATCATGGCGCATTCTATTACCACGAATCAATGCCATCAGATCGGGTTCCGCATCTAAATGAGGTTGCTCAAGCGTTAAAGCCTGATTCTTGGTAGGCAGTTCATTGTCACCGGCCAAAGCCGCTGTAAGCTGAACATCCCCTTGCATCAACTGGCTATTGACTTGATCTAAGCTGTCAAGTTCAACGGTTTGTAATGCGTTATCTTGTAGGATCAAATCACCATCGACAGCTTGCGTGAATAGACCTTTTTCAATCCGCTCAGAAACAATGCGGTTAAAAATCCATGAACGAGCCGCAGAAAGGTACAGACTGCGTTTGTTTTGGTTGCGCGTGCGAACATTTTCACGTCCCCAGCGTCTTGCCTCGCTAAGGTTGTTGCCTTGATTACCAAAACGCTGACTACCAAAATAATTTGGCACACCGACTTTACTCACCGCTTCTAGGCGCTGTAAAACATCAGCGACATCGGTGACTTCCGAGAGAGTGATAACAAATTGGTTCCCAACCAGATCGCCTGGACGTAACTTCTTGTTATGTCTATCTGTCGCCAATATCTCTATGTTCGGATATTGAGCAAGGAACGAAGAGAAGTCAGGCGTATCACCTTTAGGTAGATGAATGCTCAACCACTGCTCAGTAACAGCATGGCGATCTTTTAGACCAGCCCAACTGACATCCTTAGATTTTACACCACATACCTTTGCCAACTCGTTAGCGACAAAGCTGGTGTTTTCCCCGCTTTTACGGATGCGCACCATTAAATGCTCACCACTGCCAGTAAACTCAAAACCAAGATCTTCATTAACTTGGAAATGTTCTGGTTTGGCTTTTAGCTTACCTTTAGACGTTGGCTTACCATTTAAGTACGCCAATGAAGATAGAATATCAGACATAGTATTTTCCATACTGAACGAAGGATTGCTGTCGCATCCCCACGTTCAATAAGCTTTGTTATTCTTTAACAAGCAACACAACTGCTTCAGTTGCGATGCCTTCTTTTCGCCCAGTAAAACCAAGGCGTTCTGTCGTTGTTGCCTTGACATTAATATTAGTCAAATCGGTCTCAAGGTCTTGGGCTATAACTTGACACATAGCGTCGATATAAGGCGCCATTTTAGGGGCTTGGGCAATAATCGTAATATCCACATTCCCTAAAATATAGCCTTGCTGACGTACTCTCCGGTACACATCACGCAGCAAATCTCGACTGTTGGCGCCTTTCCATTTGTCATCCGTATCAGGAAAGTGTCGACCAATGTCTCCAGCAGCAATCGCACCAAGCAATGCATCACATAAAGCATGTAAAGCCACATCACCATCGGAATGAGCAATCAACCCTTGTTCATAGGGGACCTCGACACCGCCAATAACAACGGGACCTTCTCCACCAAATTTATGTACATCAAAGCCGTGGCCAATTCGAATCATGAGTTATCCTTTATTTCTCGTCAGATAAAACTCGGCTAACGCTAAATCTTCAGGTTGAGTTATTTTTATATTGTCAGCTCGGCCATGAACCAAAGCTGGCTTCTCCCCAAGCCATTCAATAGCAGACGCTTCGTCAGTAATTGGGACACCTTGGTCTAGTGCTTGCGACAAAGCATATCTAAGCGGTTGAGTTTTAAAAAGTTGTGGTGTTAATGCATGCCACAATGCTTCCCTATCAACGGTGTGGTCGATATTTTGTTGAGCATTCGCTCGTTTCATCGTATCTCTGACTGGCGTAGCAAGAATGCCACCGAGTTGATTGGTAACCGCTACCTTAATCAGATTATCGATGTCATTTAGGTCAACACAAGGTCTCGCCGCATCGTGAACCATTGCCCACTGCGCTAACTGATTACTCTCGATGTAATCAAGGGCTGATAGCACAGAGTCCGCTCTTTCCTTGCCTCCAGAGACTCTTATCACCTCTGGATTATTCGCCAAACTGAGTTGAGGAAAATATGGGTCATCATCACTGATGGCGACAATAACTTTGTCGACTAATGTGTGAGTTAAGAGCTTCTCAACAGTATGCTCGAGAATGGTTTTTCCTGATATTTTAAGATACTGCTTTGGACGATCTGCCTGCATGCGACTGCCGACACCCGCAGCAGGAACCACCGCCACAATGGAGAGTGAAGAGGTTAACGTCATTTAATTATTCTCTCCAACGATACGATAGAAAGTCTCACCTTCTTTAATCATACCTAGCTCATGCCTAGCACGTTCTTCGATAGCATCTAGGCCTTGGCGTAAATCGTCTATTTCTGCGAACATTTCATTGTTTCTAGCTTGAAGATTGTTATTCACTTGATGCTGAACCTGCGTTTCAGCGTTCACTGCTTGAAAATCTGAAATACCATTTTTGCCAAACCACAGTTCAAATTGTAGCCAGCCAAGAATCAAGCATAAGGTCAGTGCAAAAATTCGCATATGATTAATCAAAGAAGAGAAAGATCAAGACCACATATATACCACAATGTCGCTGCTGGCGCGAGATTGGGCTATGTGGTCTTAGTTAAGATCATGTTGAAAATGAGTTCGTTAGTTCAGTGTCAAAAACGCAATAAGTCCGACACCAAGTAGCAAACGGTAAATCACAAATGGGGTCATTCCCATACGAGAAATTAATTTCAAGAAGAAGTGAATACAAATATATGCACTAATAAATGACGTAACGATTCCCGTCATCAGGAAGCCGAAATGAATGGGCTCACCACTAGTTACTAATTTGAGACCTAAGTAACCACCCGCAAGCAGAATAATTGGGATAGACATTAGAAATGAGAAACGCGCTGCCGCTTCTCTAGTAAATCCGAGATAAAGTGCGGCGGTAATTGTCGCACCTGAGCGAGAGGTTCCAGGGATCATTGCCAAAGCCTGGCTGATACCGATAAACAGAGCTTTCTTCCAATCGGCACTATATTCATCATCCACTAACTTGGCATTTTTATCGACAAACCACAGCAGCAAGCCAAAAACGATGGTTGTTGTCGCAATGACCCATGCGCTACGCAAGTAGATTTCAATAAAGTCCTTCATCAGTAGGCCAAAGACACAAGCCGGAATCGTCGCTAAAACTATCATCCATGCCAGTTTTGACTCTTTGCTTCGCTCTCCCTTAAAAATGGAGGCAAAGAAAGCAGAAAGAAGACTAACAACTTCATTGCGGAAGTAAATCACCACCGCGGCTAACGTACCAACATGGACGGCAACATCAAAAGCCAGGCCTTGATCTTCCCAACCTAAAATTGCCGAAGGTAGAATTAGATGCGCTGAACTCGAAATGGGCAAGAATTCCGTCAAACCCTGAATTAGAGCCAGAATAAAGGCTTCAAAGTAACTCATTAAAATCTCATCTTTTTTATTAGCTAAACCACATAGGAACAGGCTCTAGAACAACATCAAAATGGGATTGCTGCCAGATTTGTTCAATCGTTCGCCCATCTTGAGGCACAACCAGCTGTGGACAAAGCTCCACCAAAGGCTGGAGAACAAAAGCATATTTAAAAATATCGCGGCGTGGTAATTGCGGTTTTTCGCTGGAAACCTGTTCACCAAACAAAATAATGTCGAGATCGACCGTTCTTGGCTCAAACTTACCCGCGTCCACCGCGCGCCCCCATTTCAGCTCAATATCTCTCAATTGACGTGAAAATTCTGTCAATGTAAGTGATGTTTTGATCTCTGCCACTAAGTTGTAGAAGGCATGGCTTTCAAAACCAACGGCTTCGCATTCGAAAATCGTCGAAAGACGAATATCCTGCCCGAGAGCTCTAAGCTCTTCAATCGCCGCTTGAATATGCTTGCGTCGATCGATATTCGATCCTATGCCAACATAAGCGGTTATCATGCAACGCCTCGTTCGATGATAACACCCACTCCTTTAGCTTGCGGTACAGCTCCTGGCTTGGTTAAACGAATCTTAATCCAAGGCACATTGAAACGCGTCATGATCAACTCAGCGATCTCTTCTGCAACACGCTCAACAAGCAGGAAACGTCCACCTTCAATATACGATAGAACGGCGGAACTCACCTGAGCATAATCCAAAGCATCAACAACATCATCGCTTTTACCTGCCGGACGATTGTCATGAGCCATTTCAATATCAAGCACTAACTTTTGCTTAATCTCTTGCTCCCAGTCGTATACACCGATCGTAGTAATTACTTCCAATTGCTCAATAAATACTTTGTCCATCTGTTACTTCCTTAGAGGTCGGATACCCAAATCAGGTAAAAAGTCGTACAATTTCTGCCTCAAACCTCGTACATGTGTAGTTTGAGAGCGTCAAGCGCGATATGATATCAGTTACTTGCTTGGCTAACACCTGTTTCGGACGAGTTCTCTACTATGACCCCACTAGCGCTGGTTATGATCATTTCAGCCTATCTACTAGGCTCGATCTCGAGTGCGGTTTTAATTTGTCGTATTTTGAGATTGCCGGATCCACGAGGAGTGGGTTCGAACAATCCGGGCGCAACGAATGTTCTTCGAATCGGAGGCAAGAAAGCCGCGGTTGCTGTCTTACTCTGTGACATGCTGAAAGGCACCATACCCGTCTGGGGTGGTTACTTTTTAGGTATTGATCCCATTATGCTAGGCGTGATTGCCATAGCGGCTTGCTTAGGACATATGTACCCTATTTTCTTCCATTTTAAAGGCGGAAAAGGCGTAGCAACTGCACTGGGCGCGATCGCTCCTATTGGATTAGATCTGACCGCGATGATTATTGCTACGTGGATTGGTGTTGCTTTTTTGTTTCGATATTCTTCACTCGCGGCACTTGTCACTGTATTGCTCGCACCGTTCTACACTTGGATGATAAAGCCACAATATACTCTGCCAGTCGCCATGCTCTGCTGTCTGATCATTTTCAGACACCATCAGAATATAAAACGCCTATTGGAAGGTACTGAACCTAAAGTCGGTGAAAAGAAGAATGGATTAAATAAAGCCTCATAACGAGGCTTTATTTTTGGATGGCGAACAACTTTAAGCGTGAATTCTGTCTAGGAAATTTTTAAGCATTTCTGTGACAAATTCCGGCTGTTCAAGATTCGAGATATGCCCAGCCCTCGGGATCTGAATGAGTTCTGAACCACTAATGCAATCGTGCATAAGATAAGACTCTAGCACTGGGCGAGGTTTATCCTCCTGCCCAACTGCAATCAGCACCGGCAGAGCAAACTTCTCAATATCTTCAATCTGATCTCGACGACCAAACACCATTCGCCCTACTCGTGCGACCTCTACAGCTTTCTCACCTTTCAATGCCAGCAGAGATTGAACGAACTGATCCACCAATTGAGGGTTATCTTGCTGAACATTATTGGCAAAAAATAGCGGCGTGACGGCTTCGGCAATCGGTGCAGGCACCGCTTGTGCCTGACAGATGGCATCGAGCATCGCAAAATACTTTTTATGGGTAACTTCAGGCTCCAAGCCAACAAATGTATCCATCAGAACTAGGGCATTCACACGCTGCGGCGCGAGTGAGACAAGTTCAGTCCCCCACATTCCCCCAACCGATAAACCAACCAGTGAGAAAGTTTCAATATCTAGGTGATCCATCAACGCAAGAATTTGCTGAGCGTAGTCAGTCAGTGAGCGTGTTGAACTAGGAGCAAAGTCAGAATCACCATGTGCCCACAACTCAGGGACAATACAACGATAGTGTTGGCTCAATGCCTCAACCTGCGGAGCCCACATTTGGCTGTCCCACAAGTAGCTGTGACCAAAAACAATCACAGGTCCTTGACCTACATCCTGATAAGCCATTTCACAGCCATCAATGGCAAACTTATTCATCTTTTGTATTCCAGATATTATTTCAAAAGTGCAGCCTATCATTATTTGCGTAATGAAGAGCTCGGAGCTTAGATATAGCAAGGTCGCCCAATGAGGCGACCTTTTTTATGCATCGTTAGATTATGCAATAGACTCAAGTTGGTCGATCGGCCAACGTGGCACCGCTTGAACGGAAAGATCGGCGACTTCACCATTTTTTAGACGCTGCATACCTGCGTAAGCGATCATCGCGCCATTGTCGGTACAGAACTCAGTTCTAGGGTAGTAAACTTCGCCGCCGATTTTCTTCGCAAGCTGTTCTAAATCGGCACGTAATCTGCGGTTAGCACTAACGCCACCTGCAATTACGATACGCTTGAATCCCGTTTGTTCCAGTGCACGCTTACACTTGATAGTTAAGGTTGCACACACTGCCTCTTCAAACGCAAGGGCGATATCTGCACGCGTTTGCTCATCATCGCCATTCGCTGCAATGGTATTCGCGGTAAAAGTTTTTAAACCAGAAAAACTCATATCTAGACCCGGACGATCTGTCATTGGTCGTGGAAACTTGAAGCGACCAGGCGTGCCTTTTTCGGCCAATTTCGATAGCAGTGGACCTCCAGGATAATCGAGCCCCATCAGTTTCGCGGTTTTGTCGAACGCTTCACCTGCTGCATCATCAATCGATTCACCCAGAATCTTGTATTCACCGATGCCTTTAACTTCAACCATCATAGAGTGTCCACCCGACACTAACACCGCAACAAATGGGAAAGGAGGTGGATTATCTTCCAGCATCGGAGCAAGTAGGTGGCCTTCCATATGATGGACAGGAACCGCCGGAACTCCCCAAGCATAAGCAAGGCTGCGACCAATTGTTGCGCCGACTAACAACGCCCCCACAAGACCAGGGCCTGCCGTGTAAGCAACGCCGTCAATATCTTTTGGAGTCAGATTTGCCTCAGCCATAGCGGCCTTGATCAACGGAATTGTTTTCTTAACGTGATCACGAGAAGCCAGTTCAGGAACGACACCACCGTAATCGGCGTGAAGTTTTACCTGACTATAAAGCTGATGAGAAAGTAGCCCCTTCTCATCATCATAAATGGCAATTCCCGTTTCATCACAAGAGGTTTCGATACCAATAATGCGCATGGTTTACCCTGGATGTCTTTGTCTCAAATTCAAAATTGGCGCAATCTTACCGCGCCTTAGCTTCTCAAACAAATTTTGTGCAAACTCTACCCAACAAAATACTTTACAAAGCCAGTGTGATCGGATTAAAATTCCGCACCATTTTTGATCAAGCTGATTGTAGACCTAGCGACTAAGTTAGGTACTGTGAAGTCAGCATTAACGAATTAACCCCTGAGGTGAAAGGCATATGCCAGTAGTTAAAGTACGTGAAAACGAACCGTTCGACGTTGCACTACGTCGTTTCAAACGCTCTTGCGAAAAAGCAGGTATCCTTTCTGAAGTGCGTCGTCGTGAGCACTACGAAAAACCAACTACAGTTCGCAAACGCGCTAAAGCAGCAGCTCAAAAGCGTCACGCTAAGAAGCTTGCTCGCGAAAACGCTCGTCGCGTTCGCCTGTACTAATAACTAAGTCCTAAAGGATTCTAGTTATGGCTCTGATTGAAAAACTCAAAGAAGAGCAAAAATTAGCGATGAAAGCCAAGGACAAAGCGCGCCTTGGCACTATCCGTTTAGCTCTGTCAGCAATTAAGCAACGTGAAGTAGACGAACAGATTACTCTGAACGACGATGACATTCTTGCTGTTCTGACTAAAATGGTTAAACAACGTCGCGACTCTGTCGCTCAATTTGAAGCAGCTAATCGTCAAGATTTAGCTGATGCAGAGAAAGCTGAAATTACCGTACTTGAGGAATTTATGCCTCAACCACTCACTGACGATGAGGTAGCAGCATTGGTTGACAATGCGATTGCTGAATCAGGTGCTGCGGGCATGCAAGACATGGGTAAAGTAATGGGCGTTCTTAAACCTCAAATTCAAGGGCGTGCAGATATGGGTAAAGTAAGTAGTTTAGTTCGCTCTAAACTGGCTTAATCTCCCAAATCAATTGCAACAAGCCGTGCTATCCTTCGGAATGCGCGGCTTGTTTGTATCTACTCTTTCATTTTTTGTTAGTGCGTTTTTCTAAGGTTTTATGGCAGGACACATCCCTCGTAGTTTCATTGATGACCTCCTCGCTCGACTCGATATTGTCGACATTGTTGACGCTCGCGTAAAACTTAAGAAAAAAGGCAAAAACTACGGCGCTTGCTGCCCTTTCCACAACGAAAAAACGCCTTCTTTCAGCGTCTCTCAAGAAAAACAGTTCTATCATTGCTTTGGCTGTGGTGCACACGGTAACGCCATTGATTTTATGATGGAGTATGAACGCTTAGAGTTTGTCGAGGCGATTGAAGAACTCGCCTCTTACCTCGGATTGGACGTTCCTAGAGAACAAAGACAAGGCGGTGGTTTTCAATCCAACCAACCGCGAGCCAATACAGAACAAAAGCGTAATCTATACGACATTATGGGCAGCATTGCTCAGTTTTATCGTGATCAGCTCAAACTGCCTAAAAGCAAAATAGCCATTGATTATCTGAAAGATCGTGGGTTGTCCGGCCAAATTGTACAGAAATTTGGTATTGGATATATAGCCGATGAATGGGACTTAGTACGCAAGAATTTTGGTCAAACACAGCAAACGCAAGATATGTTGGTTACTGGCGGTATGCTGATCGAAAACGATAATGGCAATCGCTACGACCGTTTTCGTGGACGTGTGATGTTTCCAATTCGAGATCGCCGTGGACGAGTGATTGGATTTGGTGGCCGTGTTATTGGCGACGGCACGCCTAAATACCTAAACTCTCCAGAGACGCCGATCTTCCATAAAGGCAAAGAGCTTTACGGCCTTTATGAAGTCATGCAGGCATACCGAGAGCCACCACAAATCTTAGTGGTTGAAGGCTATATGGATGTGGTTGCTTTGGCCCAGTATGGCGTGGATTACTCCGTCGCTTCGCTAGGTACATCGACGACAGGTGATCATATACAGCTGCTTTTCCGCCAAACGAATACAGTGGTGTGTTGTTATGATGGTGACAGAGCGGGTAAAGAAGCCGCGTGGCGCGCTCTTGAAAATGCGCTTCAGTATTTAAAAACCGGTAACACGCTTAAATTTTTGTTCCTACCTGATGGCGAAGACCCCGATAGCTTTGTCCGTGCACACGGTAAAGAAGCATTGGAACAAAAAATTGAGCAGGCTACTCCACTTTCAAGCTATCTATTTGATAACCTGATCGAAATCCATCAGTTAAACCTTGGAAGCCATGAAGGTAAGTCGGCGCTAAGGGCACACGCCAGTGCGCTTATTGACAAGATTCCAGATCCCTATTTTCAAGAGTTACTTGAAAAACTCTTAGATGAAAGAACAGGATTTGATAATAGGCTTCGCCAAGCTCGCAAAAAAAACACAGAGACTCGACCTCAGCCACATAAAGAGATCAAGCGCACACCAATGCGTGAAGTGATCGCTTTGCTTATTCAAAATCCGAACTATGCTGATATGGTACCGGATCTCTCAACTGTGAGAGAGTTAACAGTGCCAGGTCTAAGTTTATTTGTCGAAGTGCTTGAATATTGTCACCAGCACCCCAATATAACTACGGGCCAGCTACTTGAGCGCTGGCGAAATAGTAGCCATGAGGCATTGTTGTCACGTCTAGCTGGGTGGGAAATCCCCCTCGACGAAGACAACGAAAAAGATATATTTTTAGACTCGCTGGACAAAATTCTTGCCCAGTGTGTTGAAAAGCAAATTGAAAATCTGCAGGCCAAAGAAAGAAGCGTCGGTTTATCAACCGAAGAGAAACGGGAGCTACTAGCGTTAATGCTAGATTTAAAAGCGTAACCCTATTCAGATAGTCAGCAATCAATTAATTTGTTAAGATGTTTGGTTTGCAACTCGCATACTAATTCCTTCACCAGATACTAAGTTGGATACCGTCTATGGATCAAAATCCGCAGTCACAGCTAAAACAACTTGTCATTAAAGGCAAGGAACAAGGCTATCTGACCTACGCAGAAGTAAACGACCACCTGCCAGCAGAAATCGTCGACTCAGAGCAGGTCGAAGATATCATTCAAATGATCAACGACATGGGCATCCGAGTAGTAGAAACTGCTCCTGATGCTGATGATCTTGCACTGAATGATGACGATACAATCACCGATGAAGATGCTGCAGAAGCCGCAGCGGCTGCGCTATCTAGCGTAGAAAATGAGATCGGCCGTACTACAGATCCTGTTCGCATGTACATGCGTGAAATGGGTACTGTTGAACTATTGACTCGTGAAGGCGAGATCGATATTGCTAAGCGTATTGAAGATGGTATTAACCAAGTTCAAAATGCAGTGGCAGAGTATCCTGGCACTATTCCATACATTCTTGAACAGTTCGATAAAGTTCAAGCAGAAGAACTCCGTCTGACAGACCTTATTACAGGCTTCGTTGATCCGGATGCTGATGAAACAACCGCGCCAACAGCTACGCACATCGGTTCTGAGCTTGCTGAATCTGATCTTGAAGATGAAGACGCAGATTCAGACGACGAAGATGGGGATGACGAAGAAACTGAAGAGGAAGAAGATACAGGTATTGATCCTGAACTTGCTCTAGAGAAGTTTACTTCGCTACGTAACACTTTCCAAAACTTCCAGCTAGCGTGCAATGAATACGGTGGTGAAAGTTCAAAAGCACAAGCCGCTCACGAGCTTGTGTTAGATGTGTTCAAAGAGTTTCGTCTAACTCCAAAACAGTTCGACTACCTAGTTGAAGAGCTACGCACTTCAATGGAACGTGTACGTACTCAAGAGCGTCTTATCATGAAGGCAGCGGTTGAGTATGGCAAAATGCCGAAGAAATCATTCATCACGCTATTCACGGGTAATGAATCAAGTGATGCATGGCTTGACGAGATCTTAGCGTCTGATAAACCATACGCCGAAAAAATTCGTCGCAGTGAAGAAGATATTCGCCGTTCAATTTCAAAACTGAAAATGATCGAAGAAGAAACTTCTCTGACAGTTCAAAGCATCAAAGATATCAGCCGTCGTATGTCTATCGGTGAAGCGAAAGCTCGTCGCGCGAAGAAAGAGATGGTTGAAGCGAACTTACGTCTGGTTATTTCTATCGCTAAGAAATACACCAACCGCGGCCTACAATTCTTGGATCTTATCCAAGAAGGTAACATCGGCCTGATGAAAGCAGTAGATAAGTTCGAATATCGTCGTGGCTACAAGTTCTCAACTTACGCCACTTGGTGGATTCGTCAGGCAATTACTCGCTCGATTGCAGACCAAGCTCGTACGATTCGTATTCCGGTTCACATGATTGAAACCATCAACAAACTGAACCGTATCTCTCGTCAAATGCTACAAGAGATGGGCCGTGAGCCTCTGCCAGAAGAGCTAGCAGAGCGCATGCAAATGCCTGAAGATAAGATTCGTAAAGTACTTAAAATCGCTAAAGAGCCAATTTCTATGGAGACACCAATCGGTGACGACGAAGATTCGCATCTAGGTGATTTTATCGAGGATACTACGCTAGAACTGCCTCTAGACTCTGCAACCGCAACCAGTCTAAAAGTAGCAACTAAAGATGTTCTAGCAGGTTTGACTCCGCGTGAAGCGAAAGTACTGCGTATGCGTTTTGGTATCGACATGAACACTGACCATACTTTAGAAGAAGTAGGTAAGCAGTTTGACGTAACTCGTGAACGTATCCGTCAGATCGAAGCAAAAGCACTGCGTAAACTTCGTCACCCTAGCCGCTCAGAAACTCTACGCAGCTTCCTAGACGAATAGTCGATAGCTTATTTTCTCGACAATTGATTAAAAGGTGGGCTAAAGCTCACCTTTTTTATATCTATTCGATTTAAGTGGATAAAAACTAAGCGCATTTATACCCGTTACTGGCTAGACAGCTAGATCCTCATCCCCTATAATCATTGCCCTATAAGGCCCCTTAGCTCAGTGGTTAGAGCAGTCGACTCATAATCGATTGGTCCCCAGTTCAAGTCTGGGAGGGGCCACCAAATTCCAGAAGGTTAGTAAGCGTAGTGTTTACTAACCTTTTTTTGTACCTGACGATTTTGGGTCAGGTAATGGGTCAGGTAAGCCCCAATCACGCACTCTTCTCTGCCTTCTTCCAATACTAATCCGAATACTACGCTGTTGCCAAATATGTCGTTTTGGCTGATAAATATCTCTCATAGAGAACAAAGAGAGAGATTGAACTCGCAAACCAACCATAAGTAACTTAAATTGCACTTATAGATAATTTCTTATACAGCCATGACAAAAGTGAGTTATAGTGAACTTATACATTAAGACGAACCCAATAGTGACAAAAGTACATTAAAAGGCACTTATGAAAAAAGGTAAGATGGTAAAGGCACAACCTATGCCTGATTTGAATACCGAGTTCAGTATGGAAACGCTGGGGAGCGCCATTCGCTCAAAGCGTACCGATAGAGGCTGGCGTATTGATGATCTCGCTTCAAAAGCCAACTTATCTCGTAGAACCGTCATGAAGGTAGAAAAAGGCGATACCAGTGTCACCTTTGCCAATGTACTCGTCCTCATGGATATCTTAGGGCTGTCGTTACGCCTTATCGACTTAAACCTATTTGTTCGTCCACATAGCCAAATAACCTCCCAAGCTGAAAACAGCGTGAGAAACGGTGAGGACGGTTGGTATGAGTAAGTTACAACAGTTAGATGTGTTTATCGGTACGAATACCAAAATTGGTCGTTTGATTCTTCCTGTCGGAACAGAAACAGCGTTTTCATTCATCTATGAAGATGAATGGAAACACACTGGTTTCCCAATTTCGCCACACATCCCTTTCAATGATCGGGCTTCGCCACGTAGTATTGAGAACTACCTCAGAAATCTCCTTCCTGAAGGAGAAGCCTTTGAGGAGATGATACAAAACACCACTATCTCCAAAAACAACACGTTCGGGCTGATTCGTAAGCTTGGTGCGGAAACATCTGGCGCACTATCTTTTCGAGTTCCAAGCTCGGAACTTGGGGAAACCAGTTTTAGATCTGTTCCTGATGATGAACTAATAGAACGACTAGAGCGAAATCTAGCGCCATTAGTGTATTGGGACGGTAAGGTTCGCCTTTCGGTTGCTGGTGTTCAAAACAAGTTAAACTTACTTAAGCGCGGTGATGAATGGGGGTTTGGTGAAGGCAAATTAAGTTCGAACTACATTCTGAAGTTTGAAAGCGGTAGAGCACCGTGTATTGCTGTTAATGAGTTCTTTTGCATGACATTAGCCAAGCTAGCAGGTTTGGACGTCGCTAATGTTGAGTTAACTCGCATTGGGAAGACTAGGACACTGATCATAGAGCGGTTCGATCGTGCCTATATCGAGGCTCGTGATGTCGTTCAACGAAGACATGTGATTGATGGCTGTCAGGCAACTGACTTACCTCCAGGTTACAAATACGAGCGTCAGAATGGGGATGAAGGCGATGGCGTATATATGCGTGATGGCGTTTCTTTCCCACGCCTACTGAGCGTCAAAACCATAGACACGGTCATCACTAACCTAAAGCTCACCCAATGGATGCTCTTTAATCTAGTAACGCAAAACTACGATGCCCATGGTAAAAACATTAGCTTCTTCGTCACCCCTAAAGGCCTGGAACTGACCCCTTTTTATGATTTAGTCAACATAGAAGCTATCGCTCAAGAGGGAGCAAAACGCAACTCACGCAGTGGTAAGTTGTCTGCTGATGAGGGGCGTGCCGCCAGTATCCCTCAATATTTTGCAATGTCGATAGGAGATTGGGAAAGTGAAGACTTTCAAAATCCGCCGAAAGGTAACTTCAAACGCCCTATCACCAGCTATGATTTAGCTGAATTCGGCGCTCTACTGGGTTATTCAGGCACCAAAATGGCTTCCATAATGGTAGAAACCGTTGGTGCTATAAAAAATGCTCTGAAGGAAGCGATTGAACTTACCGAAGCCCAAGGAATCGAGGATGGAGAACGTGAACATATAGAACTATGTGTATCACTCATTCACTCAGAATGTGACAACTTGCTAGCTCAAGCCGACAGCGTGCCAGAAATGAGTGAGCTTCTATGATGTTAAACGCAGCTTGTAATATGAAGATTTATGCCGACCAAATTGAGACTATCTATGGGGAAATCAATTCTTTAAAATCATGTTAGCGCAATAAAGTATTGTATATTTACAAAGCCAAAGACAAGTTCTGAAAGACAAGAGCAGCTCCTTGGTTTTATAAACCCATCCTACTCACTCTTTAGACAGGTCACTCATGAGCGTTGATAAGGGAATGTAGAACACAATACCAATCAAAAACGTGATTATCTGAGCAACATAAAATTTAAAGTTAATATCAGGAATAAGTTGAAATCCGATATACATAGTCATAGATAGAATAGACACCACAAAGATATATACCTGATAAGTACTAAATCTATCTCTTCTCTTGTTTTTGTCAGGAACATCAAGTGTCTTAGCAAGCAACTGTCCGTACATGATTGAAGTTGCTAGAGAGAAGTCAGACAACTTTAAGAACGACATCAAATCACTATTAAGCATTTTTATTAAGAACAGCACCAAAAGCGGCAAAGCTATGAATACAGCTTCCTTCTTCGCAGTGTCGTAGGCTCTAGTCATTTTCCAAATCCAGTGTGAACTGCTCTATTTCGCTCTGTGGGATGACTCGAATCACTTTTATAATTTCCGTTTCATGTGATACGCGCTTCTTAAACTTATTGGATTTCCGCTTCGTTCTTACTAGAACATGCAAAGCATCCCCTGGCCAAATTTCTTCTTGATGATTCGCCCACTTTTTGAACCATTTAGCATCTAACATTTTAGCACTAAAATTCTTCGGCTTACGCTGACTACACTCAAAATCCCATTGCAGATTTTCTACATAAGACGGACGTCGAACGATAAAAACTTCTTTTGACGGAAAAGGCTGAACAGTATCTTCAAAAATCTGATCTCCCGTACGAGGACAGGAAAAGTCTTTGCTGATATCAGAAAAATCAAAGTCACGACCAAACTGCACTAAGTCAGTCGGAGAAAGAATGCCTTTAGCTTTGTAGATTTTATTTAGCGCATCAGCGACATCTACTAGATGAGCATCACCCTCACAAGTAAACTGTTCAAAAGAAGGCTCATTAGCCGATGCAATCGTATAAACATTATCCACAAAAGTCCGTACATCGTTTTCTGAATCAATCTTATTAGCTTTCGCTATTTCTTTTCTAACTCCATTATAGATACCATCAAAAATGTTATTCAGATTAACATTGCGAACTTTGTCTTTAAGCTTTGCACCAATATCAGCTATACATGAACCTTCACGGGTACTGTCCAATGAAGAAATGAATTCAATATCGTTGCCGTAGCCTTTGATAAAGGCTTCTTGAAGTTCATTGAAGCCTTCTACATATGCAGCCATTGCGTGGAAAACGCGCTCAGGCCTTCCTTCGGTTTTATCAAAGTCGATTCGGATTGAGTAGCCAGCAGACATATAAATCTCCATTATTCAGTCTGTTAGATTCTCACCTTTAGCACGAAATGACACAAGTAATTTGTTATTAAAAAGGGAAAGATCATACTGTATTTACGAGTAACGCATGAATGACATCTCTTCCACATTCCCCGCTCAAACACAAGTGAAGATTAAAAACACTCAGTATCTAAAACCAATACTGTATGTTTTCTGAGGTGTGGCCTCAAGAAAGGCTTGATTGCATATATAAAAATCAATACTCTGTTAGGGCTTCACGCAAAAGGTGTGGAGGGCTGTGACAGATTGTCAATGTATTTATCCTTGCAGAGCCAAGATAAACACATCGTCATGAAGCGTAAGATTAACATCGTATAGTCTCCATCGCAGATTACATTATATATCATTTCTAATAGATCGCGGCGAGTGCCTCTCGGGGCCAGATGATTGGTTAGGCCAGTTAGTTAAAGCCCAAGAGGATATACGGAAAGGCCGCATGTCCACTTCTCTTGGGTTTTGCTAGAGCTTATTCCCTAAGAATGAAAAATACATCATGCCCCTTTTGGTATACGAAACGGAACTATCTACATTTTGATGTTCCTGTTTCAGTAAAAAAAG
This sequence comes from Vibrio sp. M260112, assembly GCF_036533775.1. Taxonomy (NCBI): domain Bacteria; kingdom Pseudomonadati; phylum Pseudomonadota; class Gammaproteobacteria; order Vibrionales; family Vibrionaceae; genus Vibrio; species Vibrio sp. M260112. The sequence continues at coordinate 131,125 of NZ_JATABH010000010.1, forward strand.
CCGAGAAAATCGCAACAAGTAGCTCATCGGTAGCGAAACATGCATTCTTTCCTTTTATCTCATATAGTTTTCAGCTAACAAAACTGGATAGAGATACTTCTACAGGTAAGCTTTACCGCAAACCAAAGCCAAGAGGCGTTGCCTACTCATCTCATGTAGATAGCCATATTTATGCTTACTACGCTAGCCAGCTATCAAGCTTATATGAGCAGAAAATTGAAGAGTCAGATCTACATGAATCGGTTTTAGCGTTTAGAAAGCTCAACGGTAAAAGTAATATTCATTTTGCGGATGACGCTTTTAATTACATACGTCAAATGAAAGAATGCTCAGCCATCGCTCTGGATTTTTCTAAGTTTTTCGACACCCTTGATCATCGAATTCTAAAAGAAGAATGGAGTAAACTACTCCAAGTCAAACATCTTCCCAAAGATCATTACAACGTTTTTCGCTCCCTAACCAAATTTTCTATAGTTGAACGAGATGAGCTTTTCAAAACGTTTGGTATATCTCAATATAACCCAAAAGCAAATGGAAGAAATCGCGTCTGTACTCCAATTGAATTCAGAGAAAAAGTTCGTGGTTGTGGTTTGATCAAGTCAAACCCTAATGGCGCAATGGGTATTCCTCAAGGCTCTCCAATCAGTGCATTACTCTCTAACATTTACATGTTTTCATTTGATGAACACATGAAGAACTATGTTGATTCTTTTGGTGGGAAGTATTTTAGATATTGTGACGATATGCTGTTTATCGTCCCATCAGATCATAGGGATATGGTTGAAACTTTAGCTAACAGTAAAATCAAAGCCTTAAAGGTGAAAATAAACAGCGACAAAACAGAGATCAGAGATTTTAGGTTCCAAAATGATATGCTTTGCTCATTTGACGAGTCAGGTAAACAAAAGCCGCTGCAATATCTTGGTTTCCTATTCGATGGTAACTCTATCTTCCTCCGCTCTACAGCTCTAGCTCGCTACTCAGAAAAGATGAAAGGTGGAGTTAAATTGGCTAAGAAAACCATGGAGAAAGAAAACCGAATACGCAAAAGTAAAGGCGAACCAGAACAAGATCAGCTTTACAAAAGAAAACTTCACCGTTTGTACTCTTTCCGAGGTAGAAGAAATTTCCTTTCATACGGCTACCGAGCAGCGAAGATTATGAACTCAAAAAGCATCAAGAAACAATTGAAGCCTCTATGGCAACGCCTTCAAGACGAAATAGATAAATAATGAAAGTGACACTTATTAAGGGCTTTTAGCTAGCTAGAACATTTTTATCTATTAATTAAATGAGCAAACTTTATTTTTTGATGATTTGAGCGAGAACAGTGTTCTCGCAGTAGCATTCTTCTCAGGCAGCTAGACTCAAAAGGTTAACTTTTATGTTCTGAGAACCCCCTTCTATACGGTTAGACTGCTTGAATCCTCACTCACATTCAACAGTCGCAAGTGTAGCGACACTTAGGATACGCAGAGCAACCATAGAAAAACTAAAAGGACAGGCACTATTAAAAGATACTGATGCTCCAGGCATAATCTATCGGTGAAATCGGTATTAATTTGTCCGACAGGGGGAGAGGGGTGCGTTCTGTCTGTCACGGTTTTGCGTGAATGAGTCTATTGAGGCTTTTTTGAGTATCGAGTGGCTCACCAGTAACATTTTTTGGTTTGGTGTGGGTTTCTTA
>NZ_JATABH010000011.1:0-91712 GCF_036533775.1 Vibrio sp. M260112
GGTTGAATATGTTGCGCACAGAGCCGACTAAACTCAGTATCGTTGGAAAACAGAAGCGTTGTATGATGAACACAGCGATGCTAGAGGCGGTCTTGAGTGAAGGCCTAAACGCGGTGGGTAAAAATTAAACACTCATGCGGTCGCCCTGCCGTAATCTATTTATGGGACCAGCTTATTAATTATCATATTTGGCAAGTTCTGAAATGTTGTTTTTTTAGAATGGGTTCAATTTAATAAATGAAAGTACTTTTTGAGTTGCATTATAAATTTATTCAATAAATTGAATTTAATTAAGTTGGTGCGTCCATCACATTAAAGCCGAGACAATAAAGAAAAATCCCACAATAATTTCATTTAATTCTTGTTTAATATATTCGAATATAAAATTAGAATTGCTGCAGCTAGGAGGCCAGAAATTATAACAGCATTACAAGATATTATTGTAAATCCAAAAAGGAAATATTAAATGAAAAAAAGTGTTCTAATTAAAACTATTATTGCTAGCAGTTTGCTAATAGCTAGCGTTGGTTCTTACGCTGCCGATGGCACTATTACCTTCAATGGTCAAATCACGGCAGCTTCATGTACAGTCGGTAATGGTGCTAGTAGCACCGACCTCAACGTTACTATGCCAAGCGTTACTGCTTCAAGTATTGGTACATCACCAGATGTTCTATCTGGTATGACGACATTTAGTATCGAATTAACAAACTGTAAAAGCCAAACAACTACAGCTGAAAAAATGCGAGTTACGTTCTCTGGGCAAGGCGATGAAAATAACCCATATGTCTTAAAGAATACAGCATCTTCAGGCGCGGCCACGAATGTTGGTATCCAACTACTTGAAGCAGACGCGGTTACCCGCATCGATATTAACGCTGGTAGTAACAAAGCTAGCGAAATAACTCTTCCGACCAGCTCCGAGAATCCAGAGTCTTACGTCCTTCATTTCAACGCAGCTTACGTCAATGTCGGTGGAGCAGTACCTACTGCGGGTGCCGTAACTGCAACAGCAAATTACACCATCGAATATAATTAGAATTTTTGTACTCACTGGAGTCAGTTCTGAATAGGAACTGACTTCTTGATTTCCCTTGGTACAGCATGAAAAATCATCAATTTATACTCGTTATCCCACTGTTGTTCTCGTATCAAGTGATCGGCTCGGAGTTTGACTTGAGCTTTCTGAATAGCGATATTTCAGGGAAAAAACTTGATACAAGCTGGTTTGAGCAGGCTATTGCACCCGGTGAGCACATGATTGACGTTGAGCTTAATGGGCTTACTACACAACGTATGCTTATCGACTTCAAGCAGTTTGATAACAGTGATGTTCAGCCTTGTCTATCTAAGAGTCAGCTGCAAGACTTGAGTATCCGCGTGCCTGACATCGTCAAAAGCTGCTATACCGTTGCAGACATCAGTTCAATGGCAACTCAAGACTATGTTTCTGCCCGATCTTTGCTGTTACTCAGTGTGCCAGACATCCATATCGAAAAGAAATATGGGAAATTGAAAACCTCACCTTCTAAATGGGATCAAGGCGTTAATAGTGTAAAGCTAAATTATAATTCTTATATTAGTGGTACGAACACCTCATCCGATGTAAATGGATATCTTGGGATTCAAGCACTTACTACATTTGGTATGTGGCGTTTAAAAGGTGGAGGAAACCTATACAAAAATGGCAGCGTTTTTAACTCTAACTTGAGCGATTTCTTTGTCTACAAAGATGTCGACGCTATTACCTCTCGAGCACATTTCGGCGAAATACGCACCAGCGGGATTTCTGCCATTAACGGCTCACTACCGTTGGTTGGTCTTCGTCTCGCAAAAGCGACAAGTATGTACAAATCTGAATGGAATAACTATGTTCCTGTTTTAAAAGATATCGCCCTAAGTTCGGCCAAAGTTACCGTTCTTCAAAACGGATTGGTTCTGTACAGCAGAGTTGTGCCGCCAGGCGAGTTCGAAATTGATGATCTCGACGTATCGGGCACAGGCGCTGACTTAGAATTGGTCATAGAAGAAAGTAACGGGCAAATTCGACGCAGAATGATACCATTTACCAAGCTACCATCTTTGGTTCGCGAAGGTAATTTCAACTACTCTTTATCTGCAGGACAATATCGCAACTCAAACTCTGCTATTCAACCTGCGGTGCTTACTGGTGGCTTGGAATATGGACTTGGAGTTATTACACCTAAGTTTTCCTCTTTACTGTCCGAGCAATACTATTATGGTGAGTTAGGAATAGCTTATGATCTAGGCCAGTTTGGTGCTATGTCTTTTGAAGGCGGCGCCACTCGCTATTCTGGTTTTGATGATCAACAGCAGCAAAGTGGTTTTATTCTCAAAAGTTTGTATGCGAAACAGTTTTCTCACACAGCAACGAATTTGCAGTTAGTTGGTTATCAATATCGCTCCCCCGACTTTCTTAGCTTTGAAGAGCATATCTCTAGAGCAAATCAAGTATCCCCTGATAGAGCAGGGCTTGGTTTACGAAATCGATTTGAACTCTCATTGAATCAGCCGCTCAGCGAAGCAACACTGTATTTATCCTATAAACATGATACGTACCATAATTCATCGTTGAAAGGTACATCGCTCTACTCATCACTGCACTTTAACCTTGGACGTGTTTCCGTAGGTATGAACTACACGATAAGCGATACTGTTCTAGCCAACTATAGAGTACGTAGTGATAAAAGATTGGGTCTGTCTCTATCATTGCCATTTGGGAAGAGAAACGATTCTAGTGTTATGTTCTCATCCACCCATGAACAAAACACTGGTGCGTTTAACAATCAGCTTTCTTACAGTGGAACAACTGAAAATTACTATTACAACACGTCCGTTAGCCAAATGCTGAATGATACAAATACGAGTAACGAGTCAGTCTCGGCTATGGTGAGAAACGAGACACCCTTTGGACATTTTTCTGCAAATATCGAGTCTAATGGAGAAACAACATCCGGAAGCTTAAGTGCCAATGGCGGACTCCTCATTTATGAGGGTGGCGTTGTTGCCACTCAGTACCTAGGGGAAACTGCTGCCATCGTTCAGGTGGATGATGCTGAAGAGCTGATTGTTAACCACAATCCGACACTAAGGACTAACAAGGATGGTGTTGTTGTTATTCCTTACGCAAATGATTATAGTTCCAACATAGTCTATATGAACGCTGAAGAAAACGCTGACGTTCAGCTCGTAGAGTTCAGCAAAAACTACGTTCCACGACGAGGCTCTACAGTTTTAGTCAACTTAAAAGCTCGTGTAGGCAAACGCGTACTAGTGAAACTTAATACGGAAGAAAACTTATTTGGAGAGCCCGTTGTTTTACGAGACAACCCATCTGACGAGATGTCTTTTGTAGGTACTGACAATATTGTTTATCTATCAGGCATTAAACCTGGCCAATCCGCCACCTTCATTGTTGGTTCTGGTCATTGTGAATTTTCGATCAACGTAAGTCCCGACTCTAAAAGTCTACAGGACATCGTAGAGAGAAGTTGTAATTAGGTACAAATATGTTATTGAGAATCTTATTAATTATTATTGTTAGTCTTTTACCAATTATTCAAGCGCATGCGGGAGTGCGCCCAATAAACACAAGGGAAATAATTACAACCTCAAAAGAACACCAAGTTGATATTATAAATGATTCTGGGGGGGAATATCTCGTTCAGTCTTGGATAGAAGATAGCGATGGAAACACTAGCGGCCTTCCGCTAGTGTTAACACCACCTATCTTCAAGCTAGGCGCTAACGAACAAGGTTTTGTCAGAATTCTACCAATCGAGAACAAACTGGCTAAAGACAGAGAGAGTATCTTTTTCCTTTCAGTACAAGAGATCCCAAGAAAATCTGAAACTGACCAAAACCAGTTAAACATTGCAGTAAGAACTCGAATTAAAGTCATTGTTCGTCCAGAACGGTTGGATTTACAAGGCTTACTTGATGCGGCTAAACAACTTTCTTGGAAAGTTATTAACGAGGATGGGGAAAGGTACTTTCAAGCAACAAACAATAGTCCTTATTACCTAAGCCTTGGCCACCTACAAGCAGTTAGTGGTAGCACATCAAAAATGCTTGATGACAGATTCAACATGACTCCGCCTTTCAGTCAGCAGAAGTATGCAGTGCCAAGAGGAATCAATGTAAAAAACATGTCTTTGGAGTTCGGCATTATTAACGACTATGGTGGTTTAAGTGAAATTCAAACTGTTAACTTTTAGTATTTGTATGACAATGTATTCGGGAGCTTGGTCAGCTCCCTATTCTGCAGATGACAACGCAAAGCGTAGCGACTATTTCGGTTTTTCAACAGGTTACCAACCAACACAAGACTACTTTTCTCCCAACGTTATTTATGGGTTAGATATTGGTCCATCATTGGTGATTGAATCTCAACTTGGTTATAACAGTAATACAAAGCTAGACAATAAAAACTTCTTAACACGAGTCACTTTATATGGGCGCTCGTCATTTTCTTCTAACACTTCGCTACTGCACGGACCGTTTGTTCAGTATGAAGATGACATTAACCCATTTCGAGCAGGCTTTTCAAGTGTTGTCCAACATCGACTAGGAAGTGATGTCAAGCTGTTTGGTGGGCTTTCTGCCGTTGTCAAAAAAGAGTTTTCAGTAAGGGTCGTTCCAGAATTCAATTTAGGTATGACATGGGCGCTTCCTAGTTCAAAGACAACTCGTACCATTGCTTCAGAGCCTATGAGCTCCACAAGCCAAAAAGTTACTGAAGAAGTTGCTCAGCAGCCGACACTACCTCCTAAAGGACCAATTGTCGAAGCAACACAACTGTTCAACGTAAACTCGAGTTATATTTCCAGTACGCAAGTACTAAAAGAAAGTATCCAATATCTTAACCAGCATCCTGATGTGCATGTTCGTATAATCAACAAGCACTCCAAAGGGGGATCTGTAGATTACAACAGATGGCTGGGACAGCGAAGAGTTGAAAGGCTGCACGCTTTTTATAGTGGAAACGGAATTAATGCAGAAAGACTTGAGATCAACTCATCATTTGACGAGAGAGAAAATCTTGAGCAGCCATTGGCACAATTTTTATATTATACAAAATAATACTAATTATTCAAAAGCACACTCGGAGCATAAAATTGCTCACTTTGCTATCATACACTTACGTTAAGTTGAATAACATATTCAGCATAGCGACATGCTTATTATAAGCTAAAGGTTAATTTTATTATGAAATATGTTACTTTAACTTTGCTAGCGATATTCTCTACTTTTGTTCTGGGTGCTGCTCCAGTTGAACCCAAGCCAAATACTTGCTCTACAGGAAATCATGTATCTACCTTTATAGGTAAAGGTATACCTAATGGGAATGTAAATGCAGGTGATTCAATCGGTGAAATTTGGGAAACATTTGACTACAAATGTAATATAGCTTCAGGAGTTACTAAAAAATTTCATACAACTCAGATGGGGCCTAGCTTCCAATCAGGAAACAGATTTTATTCAAACATTACCAATGTAGAACTTGTTACCCCTCTTCCCATTATGTCATGGGATGGTTCTAACTCATCAATCATACTCCATAGTATTACCAATAATACTCAAAGTCGTCAGACATTAGAAGGTACCGTAAGAGAGAAGATTTTTGTCGTAGAAAAAGTAGGAACTGTCAACAAAAACCCACAAGAAGGGTTTAATATAAGTACCAAAAGCCCAATTTCGATGAGAAGTACTATACAAGGTGGAGTAACAACAGTAAACAGAATGAATCTGATTCGCCCTACTACTACAATTTATGATTCGACTTGTAATCTTAGATATGATTCTATTCAGAATATTCCTGACCTTATGGCTGGTCAAGAGTTCAATCATAATTTTAATATCAACTTAGAATGCGCAAGTGCTCTGTCAATAAATGGTAACGTTGAGTGGACGTTCACCGTAAGTGGGCAACACACGCATACATTTGCTAACCTCGCTATTTTTGCCGGAGACAGTGCCGATCTGCCGACATTGACTATGGATTTAAATTACGTTGATAATAACACCATAACACCCATACAATTCGGTTTGGGCCAAAATATCAATCACGGTGGAGATGAACAAACAACAACTTTTATATTACCTCTCGAAGCTAATTTTGTTGTTCACTCTACTAGTAAAACAGGAAGATATAGTTTTAACCTCATCTTCGAGGTGGATTATAAATAAAGTCAGGTTGGTTACCAAACCTCTCGATTGCGTTTATTTCAGTGTAACTGCTTCAGGTATACCGAGAACTTGCAAGGGTGAAAAAAACTATTTCTTTGCCCATGAACGTTTTTTCTCTTTTTGGCTGGCAAATTTTAATCTAGATGCGATTTTTGAATCGTGTGATGGTGAAATAGTAGTCCATTGATAGCGGGGCAGATATCCTACATGCCAGTCTTCTATAGAACTCGAATAATTTGCTTTAAAAAGCTGACATGTACTCAGTGGAAAAACAGAGTACATGTCAGTAACCAAATTAGAGGTAACGACTTTTTAAGTGCGCTTTAAAGTGTTCAGGATTTAACGTCTCACCAGTAGCGGAACTGACCAGTTCATTGGTCGTTAGCAAGCTACCTTTACTCCAGATATTGTCATTTAACCAGATGAAAATCGGTGATAAATCACCTTCTCTAATAGCTTTGTCTACATCTACAGTCTGTTTCATTGATGTCATAAATTGTGCTGCATACATAGCGCCCAACGTGTAGCTTGGGAAGTAACCGAATGCGCCATCTGTCTAGTGCAAAATGTCACCTGCACGATAAGGCTTTGATTACTTGGAAGTAAGTGGTGGCAATTGACAGTCGAAATATGAAGATTCCCGCCAGGCAGGGCAATAGGAATTTATGTGTTATCCTATTGTTATATTCACATGGTAGCGCAAGAAGCGGCGTTTTTTACCATGAATTTGTCAGGGGGGTAGGTAGTAACATCATGGATGAACTTAGTGCTATAGATCAGAAGATATCGGCACTTAAATCAGAGCTAGCACTGCTTGAGAGCAAAAGACGACAGCTAATAGCCTCGAAGCGTATCGAGTCTTCAGACTTTTGCAATACCATGGCACCCGAGCTGAAGGTTGAGCTATTTCAACGCTATTTTCGCGGAAACTCCAGTTGCTATGCGATTCGCTGGCAAAACAAGCAAGGGCGTTCTGGTTACTCCCTTGCTTGTAATAATGAATGGCAGCAAGGGCTTTGCAACAAGCCCAAAGTTAAATGTCTTGAATGCCCGAACCAATCGTTCAAGCCTCTTGATGAGAAAGCCATATATGATCATTTGTCAGGGAAATCTATCGTTGGTATCTACCCAATGGATGCTGATAGTAACTGCTGGTTCCTTGCTATCGACTTCGATAAAAAAGACTGGAAAGAGGCTTCGCTAGCCTATGCTGAGGCCTGCCAACGGAATGAGATAGACTTTCTGCATGAACGCTCTCGTTCAGGAAACGGTGCTCATGTATGGATTTTCTTTGAAACTAAAGTGGGCGCCGCCAGAGCTAGAAAACTTGGTTTTATGCTTCTTGATCAAGCGATGCAAATCCATGGTGGATTGTCCTTTGAGTCATACGACCGTCTATTTCCTAATCAAGATGTGTTGCCTGTAGCTGGAATAGGTAATTTGATAGCTCTGCCGCTTCAAAAAGGTGCAAGAGCAGAAGGTAACTCTGAGTTTATTGATGGGGAGTTTTTATCTTATCAAGATCAATGGCAGATACTGGCTTCAACAAAAAAGTTAGCCGTTGATGCTTTAGCAAAGCTCGTAACGTCTTATGATTCTAATCAGTCTTCTGATAGTGATACATCGGACTCCACATTGCCTCCGTGGGAGCGAAACTTACCCGCTACTTCTTCGGTGATATCGGGGTGTCCAGACAGTATTGAAATAACCTTGGCGAACAGAATCTATCTTCCTATCAAAACATTGCCAAATGGTCTGGTTGCCAGGTTGAAAAAGCTGGCATCGTTTTCAAATCCTAAGTTTTTCAAGGCTCAGGGACTACGGCTATCGACGAACGGAATATCCAGGTATATATCGCTGTCAGAAATCGATAGTGGGTACCTTGCTCTACCAAGAGGCTGCATAGATGATGCTTGTGAGTTGCTCGAACAGTCTGGTGTTAGCTTACTCTTTGATGATAAAAGAAGATCAGGAACCCGACTTAGCAGCATCCAATTCAGTGGTGAGCTAAGGAAAGAGCAGAAGAAAGCGGTCGATGTGGTTTCTAAATTTGATATTGGCGTGTTGCATGCGCCTACAGCATTTGGAAAGACTGTAACGGCAATAGGCCTAGTATGTAAAAGAAAGGTCAACACCTTAATCCTTGTTCACAATAAGCAACTCGTAGAGCAATGGGAAGAAAGGCTGAAGGCTTTTACGACAGGTGTAGAGATAGGTGTGATTACAGGCTCAAAGAAAAAGCCGACGAAGGTTGTTGATATAGCAACCTATCAGAGTTTACTTAATCGCGGCGACAATACAGTTAATCCTATTGTTCATGAATACGGCCAGATCATCAGCGACGAGTGCCATCACCTGTCTGCACCGCAGTATGAAAAACTATTGGGCGAGGTTCACGCAAAATACGTACTCGGTATTAGTGCGACACTGGAACGTAGAGACGGTCACCAGCCGATTATTTTCATGCAGGCGGGGAGGGTAAGGCATACTATTACTTCGTCCAGTTCGGTCAAGTTTACTCAGACCCTTCAAAAGAAGGAGGTTCATTTTGAACCACTGCTTCAACTGGCAACTCAAGATCCTCGGCCACATATCGCTGATGTGTATAGGTGGTTGATCGAGCATGAAATGAGAAATCAGCTAATCATCAGTGACATTGAAGCAGAAGTGAAACAAGAGCGCGTTCCTATCGTTCTTACAGAGCGCCGAGATCATGCGAAGTTGCTGAGTGAGATGCTAACCCAGAGAAGAATTCAGAATGAGGTGTTAGTTGGGGCAATGAAAAAGAAGGATCGCGACGAGGTTAATGAAAAGCTGGCAACAACTCAGGTACTGGTAGCGACAGGTCGATTTATCGGAGAAGGCTTTGACTTACCTCGACTTGATACATTAGTTCTCGCATTACCTGTATCCTGGAAAGGAGCGCTTGTTCAATATGTCGGAAGGATACAGCGGGAGTATGACGGTAAAACGGAAATTCGTGTTATTGATTATGTAGATATGAAAATTCCTATGCTGGCAAGAATGTACTCAAAACGCAGTCGTGGATACAAGGCATTAGGTTTTGATGAAAGTGCGTTTAATATGCAAGAGAAATTGTTTACTGAGTAAAATCCGTTTAGTGCTAGTATGCGACCATAGAAATGATAAGTATAAGCAGAGTATGAACATCCAACACATATTTGAAGAGCTGGAATCGGCCACAGACTTTGAGCTTTTTCGATTAAAATCAGCCATAGAAAAAGTGCTTGAAGACCCAGAGAGAACCAATGCTCTAAAAAGAAAAATTCAGGTCGGGATGGCAGTTGAATATTTTTGCACTGAGCGTAATAAAGCGTTGCTGTGTACAGTGTTAAAAGTCGGACGTAGCCGAGTATCTGTCCGTGAGCAAGACACTGGGCAGCAATGGTCTCTTCCTTTTTACTTTCTTAACCTTGACCATGTTGAAACAACCTTGGTGTCCAATAAAGCTGTGGGGCTTTCAAAAGCTGAGTTAGCGATTGGTGAAACAGTAGGCTTTATCAATAGCAAAGACAATCAAGAACATATTGGCCAGGTATCCAAGCTAAACCCCAAAAGGGCTGTAGTGTTGGTAGGCAATACTGCCTGGACAGTACCGTACTCAATGTTGTTTCCTGTTTTGACCTCCGAAGTGGGGGAATCGAAGCAAACACTATTATTGGCTGACAGAGATTAGTTATGTTGGTTTTTAATTGCACAAAAGCGGCGGCGGAGCACTTTTCTGTCGTCATTAATGGAATAAAGTTATCCTGTCTGGAGCCAGCTCCTCACAGTACTATTGAGGAGTCCGTCCTTTTTCCTGTTTTTCCCGATGATGTCGATCCTAGAATCAATGATGGATTTCAGTGGCAATGGGTGGTGGATTGCATCTCAATTAAAAAGAACAAGTATATGCTGGTAATGGATTATGCTTCACGTTATTGCGTGATATTTCCAGCAGAAGCCAAAGGAAATGAGATGGGGTTTTTAGATGCGTTTGAAAACCAGTTGAAGGCGAATTTCCGTTATTGGGCTGATACGCATCAGATGACAGTTGAGCGGGGCAGCGATTACATCCAAGGCTACGACATGCAGTGCCAGACCAGTTGGTTTCATCAAAGAGGTGATAGAAGTGTGCAAGCTCATCTAAAAGAGGTGAAGTGGCACCTTGAGGCTGTGTGCGCTAAAGAAGGAGCGATTACCAAACCTCTCGATTGCGTTTATTTCAGTGTAACTGCTTCAGGTATACCGAGAACTTGCAAGGGTGAAAAAAACTATTTCTTTGCTCATGAACGTTTTTTCTCTTTTTGGCTGGCAAATTTTAATCTAGATGCGATTTTTGAATCGTGTGATGGTGAAATAGTAGTCCATTGATAACGGGGTAGATACCCTACATGCCAGTCGTCTATAGAACTCGAATAGTTTGCTTTAAAAAGCTGACATGTACTCAGTGGAAAAACAGAGTACATGTCAGTAACCAAATTAGAGGTAACGACTTTTTAAGTGCGCTTTAAAGTGTTCAGGATTTAACGTCTCACCAGTAGCGGAACTGACCAGTTCATTGGTCGTAAGTAAGCTACCTTTACTCCAGATGTTGTCATGTAACCATTTGAATATTGGTGATAAATCACCATCTCTAATAGCTTTGTCTACATCTACAGTATGCTTCATTGATGCCATAAACTGCGCTGCGTACATGGCTCCCAGTGTGTAGGATGGGAAGTAACCAAAGGCGCCATCTGTCCAGTGAATGTCCTGCATACAACCGTTCTTATAATTGTTCTCTGTTGAGAGACCAAGATACTGCTGCATCTTCTGATTCCATAGCTCAGGCACATCGGTATGTTGGATATTGCCGTTGATTAGGTCACGTTCAATTTCATATCGAAGAATTACGTGAGCAGGGTAGGTCAGTTCGTCAGCATCAACACGGATAAAGTCCTTTTTCACTCGCGTGTAAAGCTTATGGAAGTTCTCCTGAGTGAATAGCGAGGCATCATGGCCAAGGAAGTTTTTAGCGGCCAATTTCGACAAATGGGCGATAAAGGGTTCGCTTCGTCCAACCTGCATTTCAAAGAACAGAGATTGAGATTCATGAATACCCATTGAACGCGCTTCACCTGAAGGTAAACCAGCAAGCGCTTTTGGCAAGCCTTGTTCATATCGAGCATGGCCAGTTTCATGAACAATTCCCATCAGTGATTGAACAAATTCACTTTGGTCATATCGAGTCGTAATGCGTACGTCGCTTGGAACACCACCACAGAATGGATGAACACTTTCATCAAGTCGACCATGGTTGAAGTCAAATTGCAGTAGTGACATCACTTCTAACCCCAACGCTTTCTGCTGATGGGGGTCAAAGCGTCCGTGCGGCTGGATGAACTGCTCCGTTGCCTGTTTATCGATGACTTGGTTGATTAGATCAGGTAGCCATGTTTTGACATCACTAAATAATTGGTCGAGAGAGGCGGAACTGGTGCCTGGTTCGTAGATATCTAGCATCGCATCGTAAGGAGAAAGACCGTTCGCCTCGGCGCGGATTTGAGCCTCTTCTTGAGACAGTTTTACGACTTCTGCCCAGTTTTTCTCAAAACCATTCCAATCGTTTTCACCTCTTTGGCTACGCCAAGCATGTTCACACTTTGAACCAGCTAATGACTTCGCTTGAACCAAGGCCTCCGGCAAGACGTTGGCTTGCTGCCACTGACGTTTAAGTTCACGTAAGGTAGCGGATTGCTGTGCATCTAATGCTTCATTTTCCGCTTCAGAGAACCACTCTTCGAGCTGTGGTTGAGTATGCAGGCCATGAATATGAACTGACAGCTCCGCCATGGCTTCAGAACGTGCTTGGTTACCCCCACTAGGCATCATTGCTGCCTGATCCCAGCCGCAGATAGCGGCTAAGTGGTTAAAATGAGAAATCTTTTTAGAATGTTGGACTAACTTATTGAATGCACTCATTGAAATGCCTTCCTTGACCTTGGAAATAGAACGTCAGTTTACCAACCATTAACAGTGATACCAAGCAGTGATCATGTCAGATGTTTTAGAGATCAATACTATTCTCTGGCAAATTAGGACGGAAATAGGTAGTTTGAAGACAAATAGTTAGGAGGATGGATCCTGTGTTTATTGAAAACTTTGAAGCGTTTGTCATCGCTATCACCATATTAACACTCACACCGGGTTTGGATACTGCTCTGGTGATCCGCAATACCTCGCGCGCGGGATTTGTGGATGGCTCGATAACCAGCGTTGGTATCTGTAGTGGTTTGTTTGTACACGCGTTATTTTCAGCGGTTGGGATCTCTGCGTTATTAGCTCAATCCGCGGAGTTGTTTGGCTTCATTAAAATGTTGGGTGCAGCATATTTAATATGGTTGGGGATCAGTAGTTTAAAGACGGTTCTGGGTAAACAGCAGGGTATGGAGTTTAAAGAGGGTAAGGATCACTCCCTCTGCATTCGTCGTTCACTGCGTGAAGGCTTTTTGTCCAATGTCCTTAACCCGAAAACGGCGGTTTTTTATCTGGCTTTTTTACCCCAGTTTATCGACCCACAAGGCTCACCATTGCTGCAATCACTATTCATGGCAAGCATCCACTTTGTCATCGCCATGTGCTGGCAATGTGGCTTAGCTGGGGCATTAACCAGTGCAAAAACGTTGTTAAAAAGTCCTCGTTTTATGAAGTGGATGGAAGGTACGACGGGGGCTGTGCTTATCCTATTAGGGGCAAAACTGATTGTTGAGGATACAACGCTTTAGTTCTGTGATAACGTCTTCTATCGGCCAGGCCGGCTTGTAACAGCGTTCATGGGTTAATGCGTCAAAGACATCTGCAACAGCAATGATCCTTGCCTCTATGCTAATTTCATCGCCTTTTAACCCTTGAGGATATCCACTCCCGTCGACTTTTTCGTGGTGTTGATGGGCTATAGTCGCAGCAGTTTGAAGAATCTTCCTTTTAGATCCAGCAAGTATGTTGTGACCGATTGCTGAGTGAGTTTTCATCACTTGCCATTCTTCGCTATCGAGCTTTCCTGGTTTGAGTAAAACAGAATCTGGGATGGCAATTTTTCCGATGTCGTGCATTGGCGCGGCTTGGCGTAATACGTTGGCTTTTTCTTCTGAATAACCGAGTAATAGGCACAATTCATAACTGAGCTCCGACATCCTCCTTACATGATTTCCTGCTTCTTGCGAGCGCGACTCAACCACATCACCAAGGCGGTAAATGAGTTCTCCTTGCGTATCAATGATCTCCTGACTAAGAGAGAGATTCTCGAACGCGAGGCTGACGCTGTAAGAAAAAAGAGTGAGCAACTGACTTTCCAGTTTGGTGATTTTTCTGGCGCCTTTTAGATAGAGTAGGCTCACTGCTCCTGAGCTGGTAGAGTCTAATTCTTCTTTTTTATCACCAATTTGAGCCAAGATTTTATATTGATTATTCGATTGGTCTGTTATCAAGTTTAAAACGTTTTAGCACCAATACGGTCACTTGATGAATATCAGCCTCATCGTCAACAATCAAGACTTTCCATGCAGGTAGTGTGGGTTCATCCATTTCCCTGAACAGCTCTAGTGGCATATCAGCTTCCTTGCTAATTTTAAACGTATGTGGCGTCTGTTAACTAGGACGGTTCCTCTTATGGGTATAGGAAAGAAAGAAATCAAATACAAGTTGAGTTAGCGGGCACTGCATAGAGACAAGGATCTCGTCCAGATATTGACGAAGATTGAACTCTCTCAGTTCGATAGAGCTCTCGGATGTCAATCCAGAATAGGGTGAATTGACATAAATCATAGGAGAAATGAGGTAGGGAGGCTTCAAGAGTAAAAGCATAGAACATCAGGCGAAAGTTTAGGGGGCTGCCAATCTTTCTTGTCAATTTAGCAGTGACGACAGTGGAATTCAGTGAGCGATGATAAAAAGGGCAAGCCGATTGGCGGCTTGCCCGATGTACAAAAGGTTAAACGACGTGTTGAGGCTTTTGAACGAGGTTGATTGCGGAGTCAAAGTAACGTTTGGTCTCTTCAATCACAACCTGACGCAGCGCGATCAGTCCGATCAAATTCGGAATCGCCATCAGGCCGTTGACGATGTCTGCGATTATCCAGATCATATCGAGTTGCAAGAATGCACCTGACGCCACTAAGCAGACGAAAACAATCTTGTATGGCCATACTGCTTTGGTACCAAAGAGGTATACGACACAGCGCTCTCCGTAGTAGTTCCAGCCTAAAATGGTCGTGAAAGCGAAGAACATCAAGCCAATAGAAACCAGCATTGGGCCAAAAGTTTGAGAGTTCAGGCCGACGGCAAAAGCGTGTGTTGTCATCGCCGCACCAGCGAAGTCACTTTGCCAAGCTCCCGTAAGAATCAACGCCAGACCTGTCATCGTACAGATGATGATTGTGTCGAAGAAGGTGCCTGTCATTGAAATAAGACCTTGCTTGACACAAGAGTCAGTTCTTGCTGCCGCTGCTGCCATGGGTGCACTACCAAGGCCGGACTCATTAGAGAACACACCACGAGCGATTCCAGATTGAATTGCCAGCATGATACTTGCGCCTAGGAAGCCTCCCGTTGCAGCCGTTGAAGTAAAGGCAGAAACGAGCACTAGTTCGATCGCATCAAGCAATTTATCTGCATTGGTGATAATCACACTTAAACAGGCAACAACGTAGAAAAGTGCCATCGCAGGGACGACTTTACCCGCGACGCTAGCGATAGATTTGATGCCGCCGATCGTCACAAATGCTACTAATAAAGTCAGTAGGCTCGCTGATATTTCGCGTGAAACGCCAAACGATAATTCACTTGCGTCAAGAATGGCATTGACTTGTGGGAAGGTGCCAATACCAAAACAGGCAACACCCAGTGCAAATACCGCGAACAAAACGGCCAGAGTTTTGGAACCAACGCCGTACTGTAAGTAGTACATCGGGCCACCAATCATCTGTCCCTTGTCGTCTGTTTGGCGGTATTTTACGGCGAGTAAACATTCTGCGTACTTGGTTGCCATACCAAACAGAGCCGCAAGCCACATCCAAAATAGCGCACCAGGCCCGCCAAGTTTGATTGCTGTCGCGACACCGACGATATTACCAGTGCCGATTGTTGCCGAAAGAGCTGTACACAAAGCAGCAAAACTAGAGACGTCGCCCTGTTTGCCAGAGTCATCTTTGCTAAAAACGAGTTTCAAAGCGGTTGGAAGGTGTCGAAACTGCAGTAAGCCGAGGCGAAAAGTGAAGTATATCCCAGTACCAACCAGCAAGATTAAAAGCGGTGGGCCCCAGACAAAATTGTCGATTGTTTTTAGTAAAGATTGCAGGTTATCCATGATTTCCCCTTAAGTGATAATGCTTATTTAAGGAGAAGAGGGAAAGCACAGAGATCAGGGATCTCTGATTAACTACAGGCAGAAAAGCGGTGTAGTAGGTTAGATCTTTCCACTCCTCTGTCCTTTTGCCTGAGAGTTTCACTTTACTTGCGTAAAGCTTGCTCCTTCGGCGACCGATTTAACGGTTCTCTCCAGAGGTTCCTCCAACTACAGTCCTCGCTACCTAAATAGCACCTGAAAGATTTACTTCTTCGGTAGGTTATTTTATGCAAATGTTAACATTTGGTAAATAACCGCTCTCCTGCAGTCTTCATCGGAACAATTGCTCAATTTAAGAGCAAAAGTTGGTCGATAGCACTGTTCGCTGTCGACGTGTGAACTTTATCATTATTTTGATGTAATTCAATAACAGAATTGCATGTTTTTGATCGATTTTATTATCGAGATAAGTGTGGGTTTTAATGAATTTATTGTGTCATATTGACTCTTGCTTAATGGTGTCAATATGACTTTATTTCTGCCTTGTTAAAGATAAGTTACGTGACACGCTGCTTAGCGCAGTACAATCTAGGAATGGAAGTGAGATAAGACCAATAAAAAAATAGCGCCGTTTAAGGCGCTATAATCGAGATTAGAAGTAGTTTGCGTCTACAAGTTCACTCACTTTCACCGCTTTCACTTCTTCACGTGCTTCTAACCATGCTAAAACTTGAGCTTGATGTTCTTCAGTCGCATCAGCATAGCGTTGGTTACAGCATAGGAAACCTTCAAAGAGTTCTAAGCCGCCACCACCAAAGCACAGACCTAGTCCATCGATGTAGTCGATGAAGTCATCAACAAATGCATCGTATCGATCAAAATCATTGATGTTTGTTTCGCAACTCAGTTCAAAACCTTTCATTGCAAACTCGCCTAGGAAAAGTTTCTTTTGAATACGGCGCTTTTTATTGTCTAGTTTGTATGGTTTCATCATTTTGGTCCCATGGTTTTATTACGGTTCTTTATACCTCATTCTAAGTGACACACCAAATAAAATGCTGATATACAAATAAAAGTGACGCCTTTTCATCCAGATTTGGTCACAACGTATTTAAAGTAACCAATTGAAATAATTTATTTAATACTGTGGGTGGCGAAAACAACCTGACTCTGACTATTTAGGCACAAAAAATGGTATAAAGTAATCAGTATAGGATCTGCCCAAGGAGAGGTTATGACAAGGTTACTTGCCATCGCGTTTTTGATTGTCATCGCGTTTGTACTGATCCGCTATCGTACGAGCGAGAAGTTGCAGAAGTACGTCGTAATAACGTTGGTTTCCAGCTTTATTATCTATACCGCAACAATCATGGTTACAGAACTAATTCGCTAGGCTTTAGGAGCAATAAGTGAACGAACAAAACGATATACAAGAGAATGATGACGTTGTTGTGATTGAGGAGAGAGACAAGCGTGCTCGCCTCTATATTGTCATCGCTGGTGCGCTGGGCCTTGCGTTAGGTGGTTTGGTGGGTTCGACACTCACGGCACAAAAGTGGGAATCGACTTACCAATCTCTTGAACAACAATATCAAACGTTAGTGGCTGACAAACAACAAATGGCCACTCAAGTAGAGCAGAGAGTTGCCAAGGTTGATGATGAGGTTGAAGAGAAGCTGCAATTGGCGATGAATGCTCAGCAACAAGAGCATAAGCTGGCTTTGGATGCGCTTCACTCTCAGGTCAACGAACTACAAACCGAAAATACGACCTTGAAAGAGCAGATTGCGCAGCAAAAACAGCAAATAACCACGGTGAATAGCCAGAATACTCAGCTCAATCGACAGGCCGATATGCAGGCAACAATGTTTGAGCGTTCACGTGAGTTGTTCCAGCAGGAACTGAAAGTCTCTCAGGAGCTAGAAGCCCTAGAGAAAGAACGTGAAGAACTTGCACCCAAAATCGTTGAATTGAAAAAACAGTGTGATGTCTATTTAGAAGGCACCTCTTGGGACGCCAAATCAGATGCGTGTGATAAGCAAGACGAAGCACAATCAAGGTTGAGTCAAGTTGAACAAATGATTCGTGTTCATCAGATGGATTTAAAACAAATGAAGGCCTTATCGCAAGAGCTGGGTCTTTAGTCTGTTTCCGCCTTCGCCCTAAAAGCGCCTCTATCTTAGAGGCGTTTTTATTATTTGTCTCAGGATAGAGGTACTGATTTGGTAACGAGTAAAGCGATTTTCAGAAAATGCGCTACGTTTAAAGTAATTGCTTGGGAAATGAAGGCTCAGGATGCGGCTGTTTAAACTCAATGAAAGCGTGCAGGTTATAAGCTATATCGCCTATATTGCTGCAGTGGGCGTCATGTCCCGTGCACTTTTATCTGATCCACATCCGTGGGAGATGCCGTTTTACCTATTTCCTGCATTACTTCTCTTTGCGTTATACACGCAAGTACTTGCATTCAAGCACCTTTGTGCGTTTGCTGGTGTAGCGATATTTATTGCCGGAGGTTTAGTGCAGCACTTCGGTCTTGATGAGATCAAGGTGTGCCTCTTTGCGCTTCCTTTATGCTATGTGGTGTTATTCCCCGGAACGTTATGGCCGATTGCTGTTTGTGCAGCGTTGATCAATGGCTACCTATATCAACTGTCACTCACTGAGTTTGATGCCTTTATCGATGTGTCGATTGAAATGACAGCGAGTAGTGTGTTCGCAACATTGATGACCTATTCATATATGAAGACCAAGCAGCAAGCCCTTGTCTTTAAAATAGAAAGTCAAACCGATTACCTCACAAAACTGCCGAATATCAATGCGTATCGGGAGGACATAAGCCGAATAAATGAGAGTAACGCCAAGAAATTTGGGCTGATCCACATTGGGTTAGAAGGGTTTAAAAATGTCAATGACAGGCTTGGTTATCGCCATGGAGATGATCTTCTCGTCGCGTTTGCCAGGCATATGAAAGACTTGGTCGGAGATGATGGTAAGGTTTACCGTTTTGGTGGTGACGAATTTCTCGTTGTTGTGGAGCAACAGGACATTGTAGAAAAGCTCAATGATCTGGTTGATAAACTGAGCCGCCATCAAAGAGTGATGTTCAATGTCGACAATACATCTCATCGGTTGTCTTACTGTATTGGCGTTGCGATGGCGGGAGATGCACTTGGCAGCACCGAAGTATGGGAAAAAAACGCAGATTTTGCATTGTATAAAGCACGCTCAGAAGGAGCGGGAGCGGTGTGCTGGTTTGATGATGAACTACTTGGCGAGACAATTAGGCAGCATCAGATTGAAACGGAGATTAAGTCGGCGTTATTAAGCGATCAATTTTTGTTGATGTACCAGCCCAAAGTGGAAATTGAAACCGCACGCATTGTTGGTGCTGAAGCGTTGTTGCGCTGGAACCATCCTCAGCTTGGGCCTATTTCCCCAGGTGAATTTATCCCTATTGCGGAAAAAACGATTCAGATCGTGCCTGTCGGCCAGTGGATAATCATAGAAGCATGCCGTCAAGCAAAACGTTACCATGATCAGGGGCTATCCATCTGTATTGCTGTCAATGTCTCAACGGTTCAGTTTGCTCATGCTGATCTGTTCGAAGTGGTATGCCACGCATTAAAAGAGACACAACTGCCATCGCATCTATTGCAGATGGAGATTACAGAGTCGACCTTAATGAGTGACCCTGAAAACATTACCGATATCTGTCGTCAGTTGAGAGCCATTGGCGTTTCGGTTGCGATTGATGATTTTGGTGTCGAATACTCTAGCCTTAAATATCTCAAACAGTTACCGACGGATGTGATCAAGATAGATAAATGTTTCGTCGATGATTGTGCCGTTAGCCACTCAGACCGAGTGCTTGTTCGAACCATCATTCAGATGGGACATAGTTTAGGCATTAAGCTGGTGGCTGAAGGGGTTGAGTATCAGGAGCAGCTTGATGTTTTACGTCAAGAAGGATGCGATCAATACCAAGGTTACTTGTTTTCTCAGCCACTGTCCTTTGAAGAGTTCGGTTCGATGATGAAACAAGAGGTACGCGAAGCGCGGCTGGTCAAATTAACCAGAGAATAAAAAAGCCGCGGTCGCGGCTTTTTTTACGGTTAGTGTGTAAGGTAGTGTTGAACAAACTCACTTACTTTGACCATATCGTCAACGGCGATAAACTCTTCTGTGGTATGTACTTTTGCCATACCTGTTGAGATATTTACGGTGGTTAATCCTTTCGCATTGAAGTTATTTGCATCACTACCACCCCCAGTTCCTTTGGTGTAAGGCTTAGCACCAATCGCCTCAAATGATGCTTTAACTGCTTCGATATGAGGGTGGTTATCAGCAATGACAAATGCGTTGTATGCGCGGGTTGAATCAATCTCTACTTGAGCACCATACTTATCGGCCGCTGCCTGAAACGTCTCAATCATATGCGATACTTGCTGGGAGAGTTTTTCATCATTTAGCGAGCGCGCTTCTGCGACCACTTTTAAAGAAGGCATAACGATGTTGGTCGCATTACCGCCTTGTACAATCCCGATATTAGCCGTTGTTTCGTGATCGATGCGCAGTAGCTTCATTTGAGTGATAGCATCTGCTGCGACTTGAATAGCGCTAATGCCTTCTTCTGGCGCCAAACCGGCGTGCGCAGGACGACCGATAAAGTTGGCGACGATTTTTTGCTGACCCGGAGCGGCATTGACTATGCTGCCAATCGGCCCTCCTGTATCGAGTACGATCGCTTTGTCTGACTGGATGTAAGACATGTCAAAGTGCTGAGAACCAAATAGTCCGCCTTCTTCATGAACAGTGAAAGCTATCTCGATGGTCTTGTGAGCTTGGTTAGCCGCTTGAATACAACGGACTGCTTCCATGATAGCTGCGATACCCGACTTGTCATCACCGCCAAGGATGGTATTCCCCTTAGAGCGGATAATGCCATTTTCGATGATAGGCTCAATACCAATTCCTGGGGTTACGGTATCCATGTGACAACTCAGTACGATGCTGTCGGCAAGTTCACCTTCCAAGCGAGCGTAGACGTTAAAGCCATTGGAGACATCTTGTGGGACAGCTAACTTATGTACGGTAAAGCCAAGCTCCCCGAGCTGCTCTGCTAGCGTTTCAGCAATTTGCTTTTCGTTGCGAGATTCACTGTCAATTTTGACAAGTTGAATAAAGTGTTCGACCAGACGTTCACGATTAATTTGAGTCATTGTTATACCTCGTTAGGAACAGAGGGGATTACCATATCTTGCTCAGCCGAGTCGCAAACTGCGCTACGTCAATCTATCGGTGACTCTGACAGGCTTTTTATCGTCAGGTATCTGTTGGGCTTATACATGTTCAGGTGATTATTTACTCGTTTTATCAAACACTAATGGCACGCACTCTTAGGTTCAGAACTCGATGTAGGCAAAGTTGAAAAATTCCTCATTCACGGCCGTTGATGCTTGAAATGTAAAATAAATGTTACTGTGCGGTTTTGTTTTAAGTTTTTGTTTTTAATCGTTAAAATTGGTTTTTAAATTCGCCGTTTACAGTTTTTGATTACATTTTCGTAACCTTGAAATTGCGCGTAAAGATTCATTTTTTGCTCGTGATAAGCCAAGTTATTGATAGATACATGGTCGTTACTAATACACGAGGGACATCAAATGAACGAAGCGTACAACCCATTAGGCACTGATGGTTTTGAGTTTGTCGAATACACAGCGGCAGATGAGAAGGGTATTCAAGACCTAAAGCAGTTGTTTAACTCACTTGGGTTTGCAGAAGTCGCAAAACACCGTTCTAAAGAGGCTTGGCTCTACCGTCAAGGTGACGTGAACTTTATCGTAAATGCTCAGCCACACAGTCAGGCTCATGCATTTGCTAAGGTACATGGTCCTTCAGTTTGTGGCATGGCCTTCCGAGTGAAAGATTCTTCGGTTGCGATGAGACAAGCACTAGACAATGGTGCGAAAGAGTACATCACTGAGATAGGTCCAATGGAACTCAGTATTCCAGCGATCTATGGTATCGGTGAGAGTCTGCTTTACTTTGTTGATCGCTACCAAGATGGCAGTATTTACGAAGTCGATTTCCGCTTTTATGACGATGCCAAACAACGTTTAGAAAAGATGGATGTCGGCTTGTACGAGATTGACCACTTAACCCATAATGTTAAGCAAGGCAATATGGATCTGTGGTCTGGATTTTACGAGCGTATCGGTAACTTCAGAGAAATCCGCTACTTCGATATCGAAGGCAAACTGACTGGCCTTGTCAGCCGTGCGATGACCGCGCCTTGTGGCAAGATCCGTATTCCAATCAATGAATCTTCTGACGACAAATCACAAATAGAAGAGTTTATCCGTGAATACAACGGTGAAGGTATTCAACATATCGCCCTAACGACGGATAACATCTATCAAACGGTACAGACACTTCGTGAACGTGGCATGGAGTTTATGCCGACACCTGACACCTACTATGAAAAGATCGATGGACGTGTGGAAGGTCACAGTGAAGACGTCGATAAGTTACGTGATCTGCGGATCCTTATCGATGGTGCGCCAATGAAGGATGGTATTTTACTTCAAATATTTACCCAGACGGTTATTGGTCCGGTGTTCTTTGAAATTATTCAGCGTAAAGGTAATGAGGGCTTTGGCGAAGGTAACTTCAAAGCCTTGTTTGAATCGATTGAAGAAGATCAAATTCGTCGTGGAGTACTAAACGATGCATAAATGGATAACATTCCCGCATCGGGAGGGAGTGTGCTCCAAGCAGGCGCACGCTGACTTCCCGGAACAAGCGATTTATGAACGCGAAGCGGGGCGCAGTGGTTTCTTTGGCCCTGCCGCTCACTTCCATCACCAGCATGCCCCTACAGGTTGGAGTGATTGGCAGGGTGAGCTAAAACCTCGTGCGTTCAATTTCAACCAAGTGGAAGCCTCGATTCAGAACTCTCCATGGTCGGTACCTTACCTTCTGCATAACGCTAACTGTAAAGTTCGTATCTGGAAGCTCGATAGTGCGATGGATCACCTAGCACGCAACGCCGACGGCGATGAACTCTTATTCATTCATCAGGGCAAAGCTGATCTGTTTTGTGACTATGGACACCTTGAGGTGGTTGAAGGGGATTACGTGATGATCCCTCGCTCGACCACTTGGCGGCTTGAACCCCATGAGCCGATGTTCATCTTGATGATTGAAAACACGGATGCCGCTTATACCTTGCCGGAAAAAGGCATGGTTGGTAATCACGCTGTTTTTGACCCAGCAGTGCTCGACGTTCCGAAAATTGATCAGGCATTTAAAGATCAGTATTCAGAACAGTCGACACAAGTTTACATTAAACGTCATGAGCAGGTGAGCGTCGTCACTTATCCGTTTAATCCACTAGATGCGATTGGCTGGCATGGTGACCTTTCTGTGGTACGAGTTAACTGGCGTGATATCAGGCCACTTATGTCGCACCGTTATCATTTGCCGCCGTCAGCGCATACGACATTTGTGGGGCAAGGATTTGTTATTTGCACATTTGTGCCAAGGCCTATTGAAAGTGATCCTGGGGCGTTAAAGGTGCCGTTTTACCACAACAATGATGATTACGATGAAGTACTGTTCTACCACGCAGGGGATTTCTTTAGTCGCGACAACATTGAGGCGGGAATGGTGACCTTTCATCCCGCTGGATTTGCTCACGGCCCACATCCCAAGGCCTTTAAAGCAGGGCAGGAGTATAAGAAGAAATTCACCGATGAAGTGGCAGTGATGATCGATACCCGTCATGCACTCGAAATTAGTGAGCACGCACGTCAGGTTGAAAATGAGCAGTATATCGATAGCTGGAAAGAACAAAAATAAGGGCAAATAGAATGAAGTTAGCAAGCCTAAAAAATGGCAGCCGAGATGGCTTATTGGTTGTTGTGAACAAATCACTCACTCATTGTGTCGCGGTGCCAGAAATCGCACAGACAATGCAGCAAGCACTGGATGTCTGGCAGCGTGTTGAGCCACAGTTAAATGAAATGTACATCGCATTGAATAACGGCGAATTGACCAACGAAATGGTTTTCTCGACTCTGCAGTGCGAATCACCGTTACCAAGAGCCTACCAGTGGGCAGATGGCTCAGCCTATGTCAATCATGTTGAATTGGTGCGTAAGGCGCGTGGCGCGGAAATGCCGCCAAGTTTCTGGACCGATCCTCTAATGTATCAGGGTGGGTCGGATGCCTTTATTGGCCCGTGTGATGATATTCCGGTCGTTGATGAAGCATGGGGCATCGATTTTGAAGGTGAGGTTGCCGTTATCACCGGTGATGTACCAATGGGAGTCAGTGTTGAAGAGGCTGCTCAGTCAATCAAACTTGTCATGCTCGTCAATGATGTTTCATTACGCGGTTTGATTCCAAACGAGTTAGCAAAAGGATTTGGTTTCTTCCAATCTAAACCTTCGTCTGTTTTTTCTCCGGTTGCGGTCACACCTGATGAATTGGGCAGTGACTGGGATGGTGGCAAGGTCAATCTGCCACTATTAAGTTTTTACAACAATGAGCCGTTTGGATGCCCTAACGCCGGTGTGGATATGACATTTGAGTTTCCACAGCTCATTGCGCATGCTGCTATGAGTCGTCCACTGTCTGCCGGTGCGATTATCGGTTCGGGGACGGTGTCAAACAAACAGGGGACAGAACATGGTACCGCGATTGCCGAAGGTGGTGTGGGTTACTCGTGCATTGCAGAAGTGCGAATGATAGAGACGATTCGTGATGGTTCACCTTCTACAGGGTTCATGCAGTTTGGTGACCGGATCAAAATAGAAATGCTTGATAACGATGGGCACTCGATTTTTGGTGCAATTGACCAACAAGTGGTTAAGTATGGGTGATCGTATTTTATATGGTTACTGGCGCTCATCTGCGGCCTATCGAGTCCGAATTGCCCTCAATCTTAAGGGGCTCGACTATCAGCAGCGATCCATTCATTTGATTAAAAATGGTGGAGAACAGCACTCGACCGATTTTAAGCGTCTCAACCCCAATCAATTGGTACCCGTTTTGATCGATGGTGAGATGCGGCTTAATCAGTCCTTAGCGATTATCGACTATCTCGATGAGACCTATCCGGAAGTGTTGTTGACGCCAACGGACCGAGCATTACGTTATCAGGTTAAGGCAATGGCTCATGATATTGCGATTGATGTTCATCCGCTCAATAACTTGCGCGTTTTACAGTATCTTTCTCAAACACTCAACGTCACGGACGAAGAGAAATCATCATGGTATGCCCATTGGATAATGAAAGGGTTTGATGCTCTAGAGCAGAGGCTAAAACTGACACGAGGGCGCTACTGTGTCGGAGACGATGTTAGCTTGGTTGATGTCTGTCTCGTTCCACAGGTTTACAATGCCAAGCGGTTTAAGGTTGATCTCTCCGCGTATCCGAACATTACTCAAGTGACGGCGTCACTTAATAAGCTTGCGGCGTTTGAACAAGCCGCTCCTGAGTCACAATCGGATGCAGATTAGCCGCCAGTTACTGAGAGACTAAAAATACAAAAGCCACCGTCATTCGGTGGCTTATTTACATCGCTGGAGACACAATGCTGATTAGCGTAGAGCGCTAAGTTGTCGCTCTCTATGCTGTAACTCTTCAATGTTAAACTGACGAACATCAAGAGTCGCTAGGTCATTGCACTCTTTACATGAATGGTGACATTTTCCGTCGACGTAATCATGTTTGGTTAGCATGTTTGGTTTCTTACACCAGTCGCACACGCCTTCAATAGTAAACATATACTCTCCCCACCTTAATTTTTTTAGGTGCTATTTTCGCCGTGGAGTATGACACAAACTACGCGGTTTGGTTAAGCATTTGTTACGTGTATTGGGAAGGAGATCGATTGCGCAGCCTTGTGTTTTAAACGCTGAAAAGGTAAGTGAAATATTTTAAAATTGAAATGTAACTATTTATTAACACTTGAAAGAATTATTTTCAACGCTTGATTCAAACGCTTCATTTCTTCTTCACTGCCTTTGAGATCTGGGTGGTAGATTTTACACAGTTGCTTGTATCTTAACTTGATCTCTTTTTCGGCGGGTATCTTGCTTGGGTTAAAGCCAAAAAGGGCACACGCTAGCGTTAGGGGCTTCTCACTGTGACTCTCTGTGACTACCGGCTTGGTATTTTCTTGCTGTTTTTTGATATGGCGATACATGACTTCCATTTGTCGTTTTTGCTGCTTGAGAATATCTTCCTTGCGCTTGAGTTCTCGTTCAAGTTTGAGCTGCTGTTGTTGCGTGTCTGACTCGGTGGTATTGGCGGCCTTTCGGAGCGTTTGGTTCTTTCGCAATAGCCAGCCGACAAGAGTGAGACTCACCAATAGCAATGCGGATAGAGCATATACCAGACTGTTTGCCGCTTGTTGGCTTTGCGATACAGACTTTGCTGTTGGACTCAATTCGATTTCTTGGTGATCAAATGCCACTTCAAGCTGATCAATAGCGGCCACTTGTTTCGCTCTTCGGGCATTAAATTGCTCTTCTAGAATACGAGCATAGGCGTTTTCTGCGTTGGGATCGTTCTTCGCGGCTTCGAGGTACCAGATCTCAGCAAGGTCCAAATTATTGGGTGGCTGCTGCAAGTTTTCGTATAGCTCACCGAGAAGACGAGGCGCTTGGGGATCTCCCTCAAACGCGGCTTTGTTCAACCAAAAAATCGCTTTTTCAACATCGGGGTTCGTTCCAACACCGTTGAGGTAAGCACGCCCTAGATAAATCGCCGCAGATGAGTTGCCACTTTCGGCCGCTTGCTGATACCAATAAAATGCCTCTGAGTCTGAGCGTTCGATACCATTGCCTTGGCTATACATCTCAGCCAGCTCAAGCTGAGCGTGGACATTGTTGTTTTGGGCACTTTTGATCAGCTCTTCTACCGTTTGGGCATAGCTAAAGGCGGACAACGCTAGCAGTAGAAGGGGAAGGATGCGCAAATTAACCTCTGGACATGATTGGCAAGCAGGCAGTATTTACTAAGTATATCAATTACTCAGTAAAAATTGATAACAATTGAACATATTTGAGGTGATGGATATAAAATTGGCTTCCGGAGAAGCCAATAGAAATGGTCACGTTGAGAAAGGCAGATTACTTAAGAGGTAGGATCTGGATTTCTACACGGCGGTTACAAGCTCGGCCTTCCGCGGTGCTATTTGAACACAGAGGGTAGCGCTCACCATTACCACGTGCGACTGCACGACCTGCAGCAACACCTTGAGATACTAGGTAAGAGCGAACAGATTCAGCGCGACGTTCAGATAGAACTTGGTTTGTGGTGTCACTACCGGTGCTGTCTGTATGGCCGTCAATTACTAAGCTTGTATCTGGGTATTCAACAAGAATTTGTGCAACGCCGCGTAGCGTGTTGTGGATGCTTGGGTCTAGTTGGTAAGAGCTCGACTGGAAGCCAATGCCGTTTTCAAGGCGAAGCAGAAGTTGGTTCTCACCAACACGTTCAACTTGAACACCAGAATTGAGAAGCTGTTTGCGTAGTGCGGCTTCTTGCTGGTCGAAGTAGTAGCCCACACCACCACCCACTGCTGCACCACCCGCAGCGCCAATGAGCGCATGTTTACGACGTTCTTTTGCATCATCGCCGGTCGCTAGACCAACTGCTGCGCCTGCGATGGCACCAATCAATGCCCCTTTGGTCGCAGAGTTAGTCTCTGATTCACCGGTAGTGGCATTTTGGCGTTGCGTTACCTGACAGCCAGAAAGTGCGATTGCTACTGCTAGAGCAAGTGTGATTTTTTTCACGATAACATCTCCGTGTATCATTATATTTTAAGCCAGACTCATGTCCGGTTTTTGGATGACAGTGAATAAACCTGATGGCCTTTATTATGTCAATTTTATCTAGCTTATTTGACCAAAGATTAACGGTAGCTGAACGAAGATTGCACTATCTGAGCATTTTGGGCGCTTGTGCACCATCGATAGGGCGGTTTACAGAAACGGTGCGACCTTTCTTCAGACCAACTTCATAATCTTCAGTCAAGTTCTTCATCGCCTCTCTTAATTGCTGCTTAAACGTTTCGCGATCGATGTTTTTAAACTCTTTGTCGATGTAGTCGTCGATCTTCTTCGCTGATTCTTCATCTGGACTGATGATAGGCAGCTTTTCCAGAGCGCCTTCTACCCAGCCTGATAAGAATGAGTTAACTCGGCGAGTGACTTCACTGGCGGGTGTCCCTGTTCCTGCAAAACCATTACGGAAGCGGCCAGTTTGTTCGTTCATCTCTCGATAAATAATATCAAATGCGAAGGCAGCAAAGATAGCGCGGTCAGCTTCACCGATAAACTCTACACGTTTGAGGCCTTTATGATTAAGTAGTACTGCTTCGACACCAAACTTAGTGTTGATGCCACGAATGATGCGTAACAAGTTTGAAGTGACACTGGTTGGAAGTAAGTGGGTCGATTGTGTTTTGCCCATTTTGATAAACTCGATATCGTCCTTATCGAGGCCATATTTGAGCATTAGACGATGAGCCATTTTGATCGCATTGGCTGCTTCGTTGACGTTGGCAGAGTTACCAAGCTCTAAACATTTGGCAATTTTTTTGAGGGCTTTTTGCTTATCCATCGACCACTTTACGTTTCACTCATTTAGAAAAGTCGAACATTTTAACGTTTTCTGAGTAAAAACGGAAATACGTTGTAGTTATAAACGTTGTGAGGTGGGGGATGTGCAACCACGCCACCGTTATCCGGTGCGTGGTTGAGTAGGGTCAAAGTGAGGTCGTGAAGTTAGATTCCTAGCTCATCGAGTAAGTCATTCGCATTGCTTGATTGATTAGAAGCCGCTTTGCTCTCTTGACTCGCTTTCATCTTAAGCTGTGTTTGTTCTAGGATCGTATCTGGACATTCATCCTCAGCGACGTCAAATTCTTCAAGTTGAATGAACTCAGTTTTGTCCATTGCTAGCTCTAAGTAAAAAATGTTGCCCTGCTCAGTTGAGAAGGTAACACGGCGTGCTTGTGGGCGATCAAGATTGGTATCGACAGACAAATTCACTTGCTTGTTTAAAGAGAGCATCTTTGGCTGGTTTTGAGTAATGTGTGTTTGCAGGTCTTTGCGTACTTGGTTGGTAAAGTGACCAACCAGTTGGTTCATCAATTCACCCAGAACATCTGCCACTTCATCTGAGGTATGCAGCACAGCAAGTTCTTCGTCGGGCATTCCCATGTTTCGCATATAGTTTGTGTAGACTTCGAGTGCCGCTTTTGCAGTGAAGTTAATCACGACTAACCCTGAGAACCCTCCGTCAAACAGTACAAAACAGCCAAAGTCAGGTTTAAGGCTGGTCTTGGTAATTTTCTGCACCATTGCAGAGTAGGTAACATTTGAGCTCGTTGCAGAAGTTAGAACACCTGAAACGGACTGACATAACTTTAATAGAATGTCTTCGGTGGTGACGATTTTATTTTTTTTCATGGATGATTCGCTCATAGAAACACTTTAAATTGGATTGATTATTTATAAGTGTGGGAAAAAAATGCGATAACTTCCATTCTGACATTGCATTTCTGTTTTGATCACCCTTTTAAATGTTGTAAAGTGACCTGATTCAAATAATAGTTTTTTACACTTTAGCGAACCCAGTGCTGATAGGATCGGCGTCGTAGGGGGCAGGAAGCAAATGTTACCAAGATTAGATTCTCAATCGGATGTGGATCCGATCGTACTCACCTTTCTCGAACAACTCAAAGCGAATGGTTTTAGTGGCGATATTGAAAGTCAGTATTCAAGTCGATTAGCCGTATCTACCGATAACAGTGTTTATCAGCAGTTACCTCAGGCAGTTGTTCATCCTAAAACAACTCAAGACGTTGCGTTAATTGGTAAGTTAGCCATTCAGTCTCAATATGAACGAGTCACCTTTTCTCCGCGTGGTGGTGGTACAGGCACCAATGGTCAATCCTTGACGAAGGGGATTGTGGTGGATTTGTCTCGCCATATGAATAAGGTACTGGAGATTAACGAAGCGGAAGGCTGGGTTCGCGTACAAACAGGTGTTGTTAAAGACCAACTGAATGATGCTGTACGCCCTTATGGATACTTTTTCTCTCCAGACTTATCAACCAGTAACCGAGCCACACTAGGCGGTATGATTAACACCGACGCTTCAGGTCAGGGTTCTCTTAAATACGGCAAAACGTCTGATCATGTGTTGTCTGTGCAAGCCGTATTTGCAGACGGTTCATGTTTGGAGTCGGATCTGTCACATGGCATGCCTACAGAAGGTGAGTATGCCTATGAGGCTTACAACACGACGGAGCGAATTTGTCGTGAAAAACGCCAGCAGATAGAAGCTAAATTTCCTCCGCTGAACCGCTTCCTAACCGGCTATGACCTTAAGAACGCACTGGATACTGATACAGACCAGTTTAACTTTACTCGCGTTCTGTGTGGCGCTGAGGGCTCATTAGCTTTTATCACAGAAGCCAAGCTTAACCTGACGCCAATTCCTAAAGCGCGCACTCTAGTCAACATCAAGTATAGCAGCTTCGATTCCGCGTTACGTAACGCGCCGTTGATGGTCGAAGCCAAGGCGCTTTCGGTCGAGACGGTTGACTCGCGAGTTCTTAATCTGGCTAAACAAGATATTGTTTGGCATACCGTTAGTGATCTATTGACGGATGTTCCTGGCAAAGACATGCAGGGCATCAACATGGTTGAGTTCGCAGGGCAAGATGTTGAGGAAGTTGAGCAACAGGTGAAGGCCTTATGTCAACGACTCGATGACATGCTTGCGAATGAAGAAGCGGGCATTATTGGCTATCAAGTGTGTGATGATGTGGCGAGTATTGGTCGTATCTACAACATGCGTAAAAAAGCGGTTGGCCTACTTGGTGCGGCGAAAGGAAGAGCAAAACCAGTCGCCTTTGCTGAAGATACCTGTGTGCCACCAGAAAATCTTGCGGACTTTATCGGTGAGTTTCGCGAATTGCTCGATGCCAAGTCTCTGAATTACGGCATGTTTGGTCACGTTGACGCTGGTGTGTTGCACGTTCGACCAGCGCTGGATTTGTGCGATCCGAAGCAAGAAGCATTGATGCATCAAGTCTCTGACGAAGTCGTCAAGCTGGTGGCTAAGTATGGTGGTTTGATGTGGGGTGAGCACGGTAAAGGTTATCGCTCTGAATACGGACCAGAATTCTTCGGTGAAGAATTGTTTGCTGAGCTGCGCCGTGTCAAAGCGGCTTGTGACCCACACAATAAGATGAACCCGGGCAAAATCTGTACTCCGATTGACAGCAATGAAGAGCTGGTTAAGGTGACGGATGTTAAGCGTGGTTACTTCGATCGCCAGATCGACGTAGAGGTACGAGATAGCTTCAAACAAGCGATGGAATGTAACGGGAACGGGTTATGCTTCAATTACGATACCTCATCGCCGATGTGTCCTTCTATGAAAGTAACCGCGGATCGTCGCTATTCACCTAAAGGTCGTGCGGGAATGGTGCGAGAGTGGTTGCGACAGCTAACAGAGCAAGGGGTTGATATTCTTGATCTCGAAAAGCAGACCCTAGAAGATAACTCAACCATCAAGACGATGATTGAAAGGGTGCGCAACACTCTCAATAAGCGTCATGAGTATGATTTCTCTCATGAAGTTTATGAAGCGATGAATGGATGTCTCGCGTGTAAAGCGTGTGCCAGTCAATGCCCAATCAAGGTTGATGTACCTAGCTTCCGCTCACGCTTCCTAAATATTTACTACTCTCGTTACCAGCGTCCAGTGAAGGATTACCTAGTTGCGAACATCGAAACCATGTTGCCCGTTTTGGCTAAAGCGCCAAAGCTGGTCAATGGCGCGCTGAAACAGCAGTGGGTTCAAGACTTAGCCGCTAAATCAGTCGGCTATGTTGATTCGCCGCTCTTGTCTGTTCCTACTCTGGCTCAGCGCACATCGGCACTCAAAGCTTTTGACCTTCAACAACTTGCCGCGATGTCCAAAGAGGATAAAGCAAACCACGTTGTTATCGTTCAAGACCCATTTACCAGTTATTACGACGCGCAAGTGGTCGAAGATTTTGCTTCATTGGTCGCGAAACTTGGCAAGACACCAGTGCTATTGCCGTTTAAACCAAATGGTAAAGCACAGCACGTTAAAGGTTTCCTTAAACGTTTCGCGCAGAGTGCTTCGAACACCGCAGCGTTTCTTCAGCAAGTGGCGGATGTTGGCGTACCACTCGTGGGTGTCGATCCGGCGTTAGTTCTTTGCTATCGAGATGAATATCAGGAGGTGTTGGGTGATCAGCGAGGTGATTTCCAAGTACTGACGGTTCACGAATGGTTAGAACCAAAACTGGTTGAATTTGAACAACGTCCGGCGAGTGAAGAGCAACCGTGGTATCTGTTTGCTCATTGTACTGAAAAAACAAAAATGCCTAACGCTGAAAAAGAGTGGGGAGCTATTTTTGCTCACTTCGGCGCCAAGTTAAACACTGTGGCGGTTGGATGTTGTGGTATGGCTGGTACGTTCGGCCATGAGGTCGACAAGCTGCAAATGTCGAAAGATATCTATGGCTTAAGTTGGAAACCCCGTTTGCAGGATTTGCCAAAAGATCGCTGTCTGATCACGGGTTACTCATGCCGCAGTCAGGTTAAGCGATTTGAACAGGTCAAAACGCAGCATCCTTTGCAAGCTCTGTTGCAGATTGTTTAAATCGAATAGCTCAGCGTCAAACGCTGAGCTATTTTTATTCTATACGATCTTATCTCTAGGGAGATTCCATGGACAAATTGGAACGTAAAATTCCACCTGTCGCACTGTTTGTACTGTTTATTGTCGCGAGTAACCAGTTGAGTCATGAATTTCTCACTTTTCAGGTAAACCTTCCACTCGGTGGCTTGCTGTTTGCTCTCTGCTTTGTCGTGGCTGGGTTTGTTGGTTTAGCGGGAATTTACGAGTTTCGCCGTGCTCAGACAACCGTAAGCCCGATAAAGGTCGACGATGCATCGACGGTTGTGGACTCTGGTATTTATTCTTACACGCGCAACCCAATGTATTTAGGGTTGTTTGTACTGCTGTTTGGTTATGCATATTGGCAACAAAATCTGCTAGCGATCGTGTTTAGCTTCGGCTTTATTGTGTACATGAATCGCTTTCAAATCTTGCCCGAAGAGAGAGCGCTAGAAGCGCTGTTTGGTTCACAGTATCTGGACTACAAGCAACGAGTAAGGCGTTGGATATAAAGGTTTGTTTGCCGTAAAAACGATAAAGCCCCTACTTATACAAGTAGGGGCTTTGTTTTTAACCCTTAGTCCTTACGCAATACTTGGTAGAATCGCTTCTGGCATTAGGTGATTGTGAACCGCCATCATAAGCAGTGAGTTTGCTGCTTCAATATCTGGAGCGAAGTAGCGATCTTTATCGTAGAAGCTAACTTTCTCACGTAGGATCTGTTTCGCCTCCTCAATTCTCGCTGATGACTTGTTTGGTGCGCGGAAATCTAATCCTTGCGCAGCTGATAAGTATTCAACCGCTAAGATACCACGTGTATTTTCGGCCATATCGCGTAGGCGACGACCAGCAAATGTCGCCATAGAAACATGGTCTTCTTGGTTAGCTGATGTCGGCAAACTGTCTACTGAAGCAGGGTGAGCCAAGGTTTTGTTTTCGCTTGCAAGCGCCGCAGAAGTGACTTGAGCAATCATAAAACCAGAGTTAACCCCGCCATTGTCAACAAGGAATGGTGGCAGTTTACTCAAAGCGCTGTCGATGAGCAGCGCCATGCGACGCTCAGATAGGCTGCCGATCTCTGCAATCGCTAGAGCGAGGTTATCGGCTGCCATCGCGACAGGTTCTGCGTGGAAGTTACCACCCGAAATAATGTCACCGTCATCTGCGAATACCAACGGGTTATCCGATACAGAGTTCGCCTCAGTCTGAAGAATATCTGCTGAATTACGGATCTGCTGTAAACATGCGCCCATAACTTGTGGCTGACAACGTAATGAGTAGGGATCTTGTACCTTTTCGCAGCAAGTATGCGATTCACCTATCTCACTCGTGTTGTCAAGCAGATGGCGGTATGCCGTTGCTGCGTCCATCTGGCCACGATGACCACGTACGCGGTGGATTCGTGGATCAAATGGACGACGACTTCCGAGTGCCGCTTCAACAGACATAGCCCCACACACAGTGGCTGAGGCGAAAAGGTCTTCTGCCGCAAACAGGCCTTCAAGTGCAAATGCTGTTGATGCCTGAGTGCCGTTGAGCAGGGCAAGACCTTCTTTCGGTGCAAGAGTAATCGGCTCTAGACCTGCAATTTTCAATGCTTCGATACCAGAGATGATCTTGCCGTTGTGACGAGCTTGCCCTTCACCTAACAAGACGGTGCTCATGTGCGCTAGGGGAGCAAGGTCACCAGAAGCACCAACCGAGCCTTTTTGCGGTACACATGGATAGACTTGAGAGTTGACCAAGTCAATTAGCGCCTGGATGACTTTAAGGCGGATACCCGAGTAGCCACGTGAAAGGCTGTTGATCTTAAGAACCATCATCAAACGAACGGTTTCGTCAGACATAAACTCACCGATGCCAGCGGCATGTGAAAGCACGATACTTTTTTGTAGTGTTTCCAAGTCTTCCGGAGCGATGCGTGTGTTCGCCAGTAGGCCAAAACCTGTATTGATACCGTAAACAGTGCGATCTTCCGCAATCACCTGTTCTACCACTTTGGTACTCTCGTCTATGGCAGGGATTGCCTCTGGGTCAAGAGTCAGGTTGATTGGTGAACGGCTGATTTTACGTAGCACTGGTAGGCTAAGTTGTCCCGGCTTAAGCGTTAGATTCAACATCTTCATCATCCTTATTTAAGCTTCTTTAGTTCTTCGTTAAGCATTGGCAAATCAAGCCCTTGATCGGCGGCACATTGTTTTGCAATCTCGTAACCCGCGTCTGCATGGCGCATTACGCCCGTTGCAGGGTCGTTGTGCAATACGCGTGCGATACGCTCTGATGCGTCCTGACTGCCGTCACAACAGATCACCATGCCTGAGTGTTGAGAGAAGCCCATACCAACCCCACCACCGTGATGAAGTGAAACCCAAGTGGCTCCCCCAGCAGTGTTTAGCAGAGCGTTAAGCAGTGGCCAATCCGACACCGCGTCTGAACCGTCCATCATGCCTTCTGTTTCACGGTTCGGACTCGCTACTGAACCAGAGTCTAGATGGTCGCGGCCAATGACGATAGGGGCTTTAAGTTCGCCATTCTTAACCATTTCATTGAATGCTTGACCTAGACGCTCACGATCTTTCAGACCTACCCAACAAATTCGTGCCGGGAGACCTTGGAACTGAATACGTTCTCTCGCCATATCGAGCCAGTTGTGAAGATGAGGATTATCTGGGATCAACTCTTTTACTTTTTGATCTGTTTTGTAGATATCGTCTGGATCACCAGAAAGCGCTGCCCAACGGAAAGGACCAATACCTTCACAGAATAGAGGGCGAATATATGCCGGTACGAAACCAGGGAAATCAAAGGCATTCTCTACTCCTTTTTCCAATGCCATTTGGCGGATATTGTTGCCGTAGTCGAGTGTTGCGGCGCCGCGTTCTTGAAGCGTCAACATCGCTTTAACTTGAATCGCCATTGATTCTTTGGCTGCGTTGACCACGGCGGCTTCATCTTTTAGACGCATTACAGCAGCATGTTCCATAGACCAACCAATCGGCAAGTAGCCATTCAACGGATCGTGAGCAGAGGTTTGGTCAGTAACAACATCTGGCGTGATGTTACGTTCAACCAACTCAGGGAAGATGTCGGCAGCGTTGCCTAGTAGACCGACTGATACAGGGGTATCCGACTCATAGATGATAGCAAGTGCTTCATCGAGACTTGTTGCCTTTTTATCAACGTAACCAGTACGCAGACGGTAGTCGATACGTGACTCGTCACATTCCACGGCAATCATTGAGAAACCTGCCATAGTCGCAGCTAGAGGTTGAGCACCACCCATACCGCCAAGACCACCAGTCAGAACCCAGCGACCCTTTGCGTTACCGTCAAAGTGTTTTTTCGCAACGGCGACAAAAGTCTCATAAGTACCTTGAACAATACCTTGTGAACCGATGTAGATCCAACTGCCAGCGGTCATCTGACCGTACATCATCAGACCTTGTTTATCTAGCTCGTTAAAATGCTCCCAGTTCGCCCAATGAGGCACTAAGTTTGAGTTTGCGATTAACACGCGTGGTGCATTTTTATGAGTCGGGAACACGCCGACAGGTTTGCCTGACTGAACGACAAGAGTTTGGTCTTCCTCTAGGCGCTCAAGCACTTCAACGATTTTATCGTAACACTCCCAGTTGCGCGCAGCGCGACCGATACCACCATACACGACTAAAGAATGCGGATGCTCGGCAACGTCTGGATCTAAGTTGTTCATCAGCATGCGAAGCGGGGCTTCTGTTAGCCAAGATTTTGCTCTCAATGTCGTGCCGTGTGGCGCGCGAATCGTTCTATTCGTATCGAGACGCTTATCTTCTACTTGGCGTTCCGTCATGGTAAGACTCCTTGTGGTTCACGTTGTTCAGGCAAAAAGGGGGCTAGGGCGCTTATGCACCGTTAACACTAGCCTCTGCCTGATGGATTATTATTTTTCGGAAAAAGCGTTTGCTATGTCCCAGCAGAGTCGAGCCGCTAGACGTGCTGTCTGGCTGTCGACATCATAAGTTGGGTTGTATTCAGCAATATCCGCTATGACCAGTTTTTGCTTGTAATGCAGAATTCGTTCAATAAATGGCGCGAGCATATCGATACTGACTCCACGCGCTGCTGGCGCACTCACTCCAGGAGCCGTCGCCGCAGGGAAGACGTCCAGATCTATGGTCAGGTAGATGTAGTCACACTTATCGATAAAATGCTGTAACTGAGTTAGGTGATAGACGTGGTTTAAATGAGCGAGGTCTTTATCCTCGACGTACCACACATCCAACTCATCTGCTCGATTAAATAGTGCTTCGGTGTTGCTCGCGCGGCTAACACCTAAGCATGCGTAATGAAACGGCCAATCGTGAGTCGCACAGTAGCGCTGGATTTGATTAAACGGGGTTCCTGAACTCGGCTTAACTTCCGCGTGTTCACTCTCGAAAGCGCGAAGATCAAAGTGAGCGTCGAAGTTGATGATGCCGATTTTTGGTGGTTTGGCTGGGTTTAGAAATTCAAAGTACTTCGCCAGCCCCTGAAATGAAGCCCAAGCGACTTCGTGCCCCCCGCCTAAAGTGATCACAGGCGTTGATTTTAAAGCCGTGGCAATGATGTCAGCACATTGAGCCTGACTTTGCTCGAGTAAGTCGTCATCACAAATGACATTGCCTAAGTCGATTAAGGCACTCTGTTTGTGCCACGCCATATTTGCTAGGGCTCGACGAATGAGATCTGGAGCTTTACGTGCGCCAATACGCCCTTTGTTGCGAGCGACGCCAGCATCACTACAAAAGCCTAACAAGCTTACAGCATCACTACAAAAGCCTAACAAGCTTACAGCATTGTGATACGGCTCGAGCTCATCAACTCTGAGCTGTTTAATCACATGATGAACACGCTTACCGAGTGCGCCATCTTCCGCATCGTGGCGGCCTTGCCAATGAAAATCTTGGTTGGTAACGACATGATTAGACATGATCTAACTCTCCGGCAACAAGACGCGCAGCCAATCTCGGAGCGCCTTGGAAATAGCTAAACTCGGCAGGATGTTCAACATCCCAGATCGCCAAATCCGCATCAAAACCTGGCGCAACTTGACCTCTGCTTTCACCGTAGCCCAGCGCTTGAGCAGCGTTCGCAGTGACGCCACGCAAGGTTTCTTCTGGTGTTAGGCCAAATAGTGTACAGCCCATATTCATCATCATAGTCAAATCTGCAAAAGGTGACGTACCTGGATTCAAATCCGTGGCAATCGCCATCGGCACGTTATGTTGACGAAGGAGCTCGATAGGCGGTAGTTGGGTCTCTTTTAGGAAGTAAAAAGCACCCGGCAGTAAGGTGGCGACCGTGTTTGATTGTGCCAGTGCGGTGACACCTTTCGAGTCGAGAAATTCAATGTGATCAGCAGACAGGCCGCCATACTTGGCAGTTAACTCTGTACCGCCAAGATTGGATAGCTGTTCGGTATGGCCTTTGATTTTTAGGCCATGTTCAATGGCTGTGACAAACACGCGTTCAGTCTGCTTTAGGTTGAACCCAATGGACTCACAAAATACGTCTACACTCGTCGCCAACTTTTCTTCGGCTACTTGAGGAATGATTTCTTGGCAGACGAACTCGATATAGTCGTCCGCACGTCCACTAAATTCAGGCGGCAAGGCATGTGCGGCAAGTAATGTGGTCGTAACACGAATTTTTCGGTGAGCTTCGAGAGCACGCGCAGCACGCAACATTTTGATTTCATCTTCTATCGTCAATCCATAGCCTGACTTCACTTCGACAGACGTCACGCCGCTAGCAATCAGCCCGTCTAAACGAGGCAATGCCAGTTCCGTCAGTTGATCAACACTGGCTGCGCGGGTTGCGCGTACAGTAGACAGAATACCGCCACCTTGTTGAGCGATTTCTTGGTATGGAACGCCTTTGAGACGCTGTTCGAACTCGTCTGCACGGCTACCGGCAAAAACAAGATGAGTGTGACAGTCGATAAATCCCGGCGTGACCAGTTTCCCTTCACAATCAAATGTATTGATCTCAGAAGAGATAGCCGATTCGCTTAACGATAGGATTTGACCTTGTTTGATATGAATATTGCTCAGAGGCGAAATGGCATAGCCACGGCTCCCCTGAGTCATAGTGACTACTTTAGCGTTGGTTAAGATGATTTCATCAACAGAGGACTTCATAGTAATACTCATAATCAAATGTATATACAAATACTGATTCAAGTTTGCTAAATGATCAAGTGCAATGTTGCAAAAATGTGATCAGTCAAAAAGTATGAAATGCTCTAAGGAAGGAGAACTTTAGAGCTTAATTTGTATCTCGTGCCAGGATGATAGAGTAATGCAGTGCTGACGAGCTTTTCTTGGCTCCATGTCCTGCGGTTAAGCAGCAGACAAGGCTCATTCATCGCAAGGCGAAGCGCCGCGCGCACGCTTTCGTCAGCAACGATAGCTTCAACCGTATGCTCTATTGCGCTGAGAGGACAGTTCTCTGATAAATATTGGTTGGGCGTGATCTGCGTAAAGTCTTGTTCTAAATAGTTGGGAGCATAACTTGCGTTCACCCAGCGCAACTCGAGTTGTATGGGGGATTTATCTTCAAAGTGAATGATTTCACTGTAGAAAACGTCACTACCTAACATGACACCTAGCTTCATGGCGACCACATCATCGGCGGTTAATGCCAGTTGTTTAACCACTTTACTGCTGTATGCTCTACCACGCTGTTCAACTTCTTTAGCGATGTTACGAATATCGAGTAATGGTGATTCCGCTTTGTCGTCTGGGGCACAAACAAACGTACCGAGGCGAGGGCGTCTGACTAAACGTCCTTCTGATACAAGGTCTCGTATCGCTTTGTTTACCGTCATACGACTGACGTCAAACTGTTTCGTCAGTTCAAGCTCGGTGGTAATACGATGGCCGACAGGCCAATAACCTTGATCAATTTGCTCGACAATATACCGTTTGATCTGGAGATAAAGGGGAGAATTACTCATAATATTTAACTTTATAATTGACTATACAAATGGTTATACATTTGTGCCAAGATTGCAAGTATCGCCCCAATTTAAGCCAATGAATTGAATTCGAGCGCACGTTTTCTTACACCGTTAGTGAAGAAACGCCAATCACGGCGCTCAATGCATTAAAAAATCAGTGCCACGTTTGGCTAGAAACCACGTTGGATATTGATTTTGCCATCGATCCAAAAGATAGGGATTTTGTCGAAGTCAGACCTTTACCTGTGGTGGCAAAGATCCTTTCTGCAATAGAGCAGGCGGGTTTTGCAATGGTAAAAGCAGACGTAGAAAAAGGCTTGTTACGTGGCGGTAACTTTAGCTCAAAATCGGGCTGTTATCAGGAAATTGAGTTTCGTAACAGTGGCTTTATAAGTAGCAAAGAGATTGAGCTTTCGTTTGTATTAGAAGGTGCAACAGTGCATTGCTTGGCGGAAGTGGATCGCTCTTTGAGTGTCCGTGGTGATCAATATCTCTCATTTTCTCTCCAGCGCCAAGCTTCTGATGCCGAAATTGCCGCGGCGGTGAACCGTATTCTCGCCGTCTAACGGGCCTACCCGCCGAAACGATATCGGAAGGCAACGCCAAACGCGATGTCAGTGCTATTGTCAGCGTTAAACATATTTTCTACCGCAGTGATCTCTACTGCGGTGTTTTTTAGCGTATAACGATAGCCGATAGTAAATTCGGTTGAAGGTTTTGAAAACTCGCCATTGTCTGTAGTGATCCCTTGATGGACACTAATTTGGCCGATAAAAGCATGGTGTTCAAACATCTGATACTGATAACTGCCGCCCATTGACCAAGTGGTACTGCGATAGGGCAATTGTGCAAAGACAGTCGGCGTATTGCGAAATGTGAATGCTAACGTGGTGTCTAAAGCGTGTTTATCTCTTCGGTAGCCGTAGTTGGCCTGTATCGCTTGTTCGAACTCTGAAGAGCTAAAAATACCGTGTTTGGTATCGTTGTAATAAAGCGATACTCCCACCGATAAACCGTGATGCTCTTGGGTAAACACCTGATACTGCAAATAACCAGTGATTGCATGACTGAGGGTTTCGCCGCGAAAATCTTCCAGTTCGATACCATACTCAGGCATGTTGATAACAAAGCGATTGTTATTGACCTCTTCTCTACCGTTCTGTTCCAGTGAAAACCAGTCATGAAAAGCGATGGTTAGGCCGTCAAGGTGATTGTTCCCAGCATAATTCCATCGGTAATGTAGGTCGAGTTGCCAGAGAGGATCGAGTTGCCATTTAGCACCAAACGCGAGTTGATTTTGATAGTAATCGAGCTCGTAGCTTGCGGTAACGGCCCAAATACTGGAAATGGTACCGGAAGTGTAGATCTCGCTTTGATCGTCTTGCAGTGAGAAACCAGAGCGTAACTGAGGCGAAAGACTGTTGGTATGAAATGGAGACTGGGTATAGCTTTGTAAAGGGCCATAGCCATCATGACCGTAGGAAAGAATGCTGGTAAACAGGCTGAAAACAAGAGTGAATTGCCAGACAGGAAACCGCATACTAAGCCTCCACCTATTATTGTTATGTTTATGATAACAATATAGTTTAAAATATGAGGCTTTGCTAAATAACGCAAAAAACTTGCCCCACACGGGATAAGTTTTTCGTCATTAAGCGGCTCTTAGATGAGTCGTGATGTAGGGTTGCCACGCATTTTGGTAGAGCTCTTTGGATTGGTGGCGCATGGTACAAATTTGTGCCTGTTCAATTTCGTTGATTTGGCGAGATTCAACAGCCGCTAATCGTTCTATCTTTTGGATTTGTTCGTAAAATTTATGTTCAGGACCATTCTTTACATCGGCGATAGCTTTAAGGTGGAGTTGCACCTCTGCAATTAGGTTCGTTTTTGGTAGTTTGACTAAAAGGTTGAGGTCTCGGTAACCCGAAGCCGCGGGTTTCTTAAAACGGTTTTTCACCTTAACCACGGTCGTTTCACGATTCAGTACTTCATAAGCCGCCATAAGGCTTTCAATATCGTCTGCGACGATGGTTGCACGTGCGAGGTCGGTGATGCGCTGTGGCTGTCCATCAAGCTCATAGGCGATCTTCTCTTTTGCTCTTTGCGCAGATTTTACTCCCGCGAAATAAGATTCAGTGGACGTTAATAGAGCGGTGCTTTTAACTAGAGTTTCGAGTTCAGCCTGAGCTTGATGGGCTTTGCTGTAAAGCACGTCGAAATCTGAATAGGGTTGAAGTGGCGTTGCTGACATTGACTGAATGCCGTAAAGGCCACTCAGGTTATGTCTAAATGCCTTAGAACACACTTCGTTCTGGTTGGTAGAACGGTTTTCCTCGTTAGCTGGTGCGGTTGGAATAGCGGCAAATGCTGGGGCACGGCTGAGCATTAAAAGCATCAGGGCCGTCGTTCGCAAAAATAGGCTCATTCACTCTCCTTAGATGTGTCGGCTTAGCTAAAAGGTGTCGAAAAAGATTCAATCACTAAGTCCACTCATCTCTACATAGTAATGGGGTTAGATTTCGCGTTTCCAATCGCTTGCTGAACCATAATGACAAAAGTTTGAACAGCATCTCATATCCTATGCCACTGTTTAGAGTGCCTCGGTTTTTAAAAGGTTCAGCGCAACTATGTAACCAAGTATAAACAGACCATATGAACTTAATCTGAATGAACTTTTCAGCTAAGAGCATTTGGCTATACCACTTCTTGATGCTTTCAGATAGGCTATGCGCTAGTAAGTAAGCAATAGAGAATGACAATGAGAGATCCCGAGTTTTGGCATGGCAAATGGGCCGCAAATCAGATTGGTTTTCATCTTGAAGATGTGAACCCATTACTTATTGAGTATTGGCAGCACACGAAACCAAACCATGAGGATACGGTGCTAGTGCCTTTATGCGGAAAGTCCGAAGATTTGGTGTGGCTAGCGACGAAACATGCCGATGTGCAGGGCGTGGAGCTAAGCAATATTGCGGTGCGAGCTTTCTTCGCTGAACATTTCTATACGCCGATGGTAGTGCCTATCAACGGTCAGCACGAACTGTTCCAGTTTGATGAGTTGTCAATTTACAGCGGAGACTTCTTTACTGCTCCCCTTAAGCCTGTCGATATCGTCTACGATCGTGCTTCACTGGTGGCGCTGCCAGAAGAGATGCGGGTGGAATATGTTGCAAGGATTAAGTCGCTGCTCAAACCTGGCGGCAGAATTTTACTGGTGAGTCTTGATTATCGACAGGATGAGATGGCTGGCCCTCCGTTCTCGGTGGCTGAACAGGAGATTCGTACGTTATTTTCTGAATTCAAAGTAACGCGACTCTACCGAGATGAAGCGGACGAAGAACACCCTAAGATTGCCAAGAAGGGGTTAACTCGTTTTGCCGAGGAAGTCTATTTAATCGAAAGTGAATAGATGAAAAAGGCTTGGTTCAACCAAGCCTTTTTCTGTTATGCGGTGTTAGTAAAGTATGTTTACTTTGCTCGTACTCTCTACGGCGTCTTTAATCGCAGTTTCAATATCTTCGCGACGAGTGATCGCGACACCAAGACGGCGACGGCCATCGATGTCTGGTTTGCCAAACAAACGAACTTGCGT
This sequence comes from Vibrio sp. M260112, assembly GCF_036533775.1. Classification (NCBI taxonomy): domain Bacteria; kingdom Pseudomonadati; phylum Pseudomonadota; class Gammaproteobacteria; order Vibrionales; family Vibrionaceae; genus Vibrio; species Vibrio sp. M260112. Next base: position 42,857 of record NZ_JATABH010000011.1, read on the forward strand.
TAAAGGCTGCGCTAAAGCATCCGCAACGCCTTCAAAACGAATGTTTGTCGATGTTCCTTGACCTAAGATCACCGCTGAAGCTGCTGGGCCATATTGAGTAATGGCAGATATTGGCAACCCTGTAAATGCACGAACATGTAGAGCAAACTCAGAGCTATCTTGTGACATAAGAGTCACTAAGCCGGTATCGTGTGGGCGAGGGGAGACCTCATTAAAGATCACTGTATCACCTTTGATAAACAGTTCGACACCAAAGATCCCAAAGCCACCAAGTGCGTTGACGACTTTACCCGCTGCATCTTGAGCGGCTTCAAGTGCGGCATCTGACATCACTTGGGGCTGCCAAGATTCACGGTAGTCTCCATCTTCCTGACGGTGACCGATCGGAGCGCAGAAATGAGTACCATCGACAGCGCGAACGGTTAATAGAGTGATTTCGTAGTCAAAGTCAATAAAGCCCTCTACGATGACTCGCCCAGCTCCGGTTCGACCACCTTCCTGAGCGTAGTTCCAAGCTTTTTCCACATCGTCGGCGTTTTTAATTACGCTCTGGCCTTTGCCTGAAGAACTCATTACCGGCTTACAAACACACGGAATACCTACTGCATCAACCGCTGACTTAAACTCTTGATAGGTATCAGCGAAGTGATAAGGTGAAGTGGTCAGTTGTAGCTCTTCAGCTGCAAGACGGCGGATACCTTCACGGTTCATCGTCAGCTTGGTTGCCTTTGCGCTAGGGACAACATTAAGCCCTTTTGCCTCAAGTGCGACTAAAGTGTCAGTCGCAATGGCTTCAATTTCAGGTACAACGTAGTCAGGTTGTTCTTTATCGATAATTGCCTGAAGGGCATCACCATCAAGCATGTCTAATGTATAGCTGCGGTGAGCGACTTGCATCGCAGGCGCATTTTCGTAGCGATCACACGCAATCACTTCAAGCCCTAGTCGCTGACATTCAATCGCGACCTCTTTGCCGAGTTCACCTGAACCAAGAAGCATCACACGGGTTGCATTTTTTGCTGTTGCTGTACCAAACATAATTAACCTTAAACTCTACGAGGATTAGCTGAATGGAGGCAATCATACTGATTGTGAAACAAAAAGCAAACGTTTGCGTAGGGTTTGATGTAGTAAAATGGTCGTAAAGAACCGCAACAGCCACTCGCGACGAAAAGAGGGTGCATAAGCAATAGCTGATGGAGAAAACACGCGAGAGCGCAATGGTTCTTGAAGCGAATAGCAGGATTAAAAAAGGCGCTAGATTAGCGCCTTAGAGATGCATTAAAGTTCCAAATAACTCATTGGAATATCAGGGTTAATTGCTTCCAGAGTGGATTGCGTATTGGCCAGATGGCTAATTGTACCACCTTCAGCTTCTACTAGTGCTGCCGAATCAATCTCTGCGAGATCTTGGCGGTCCAGTAACAGTTGTACTAGGGCAACTTGAAGTGGCGGTAGGCTAGGGTTAAATGCCGCGTTTTCAGCGTAAGCCCCTTGGTAAACTTTGCCATTGTTCATCTTGATCGCCACACCACTCAAGTTATGAGTGTATGGAGCATGGCTGCGGTTGAGAGCGTCAATCGCTGCCTGAACCAGCTCATCTTGCTCATCACATCTCTTGCCGTGATCGACGTTGGTCATCAGTGCTGATTTGATACCAAGGTCTGCTGGGCCAAACGATTCAGGGAGATATTCTTGTAGTGATTTACTTTCGCGCTCTGGTAACTGAATTTTCAGTTTATCTGCGGTCGAAAGTTCGTTCATAAATTGGCGACAATGGCCACATGGGCTGAAGTTGATGGTGATATCAGCAACACCTTGTTCACCTTTCATCCATGCGTGGCTAATTGCGGATTGCTCAGCGTGTACCGTTTGGCCTAACTGTACGCCTGAAAACTCAACGTTTGCGCCAAAGTAAAGCTTACCAGAAAGACCACGGACAATAGCACCAACATAAAAGTTTGAAAGGGGGGCATAAGAGTAGGCCGCAGCGAATGGCAGCAGTGCTACGCGTAGGTCAGCATCTTCCATTCCAGAAATAGTCAGTAACTGTTCAAACTGCTCGGCAGTGAGTGTCGCGTCAAAATCGTCAGCGAGAAGAATAGGCGATAAGAAATCTGCTACGTTTTTTGGCGCTGCTGACAGCGCTTGTTCAATGCGGCTTCTCATAGTGAATCCTTGTTTCAGCGTAATTGATATCTTTGAGCTTAGTCGTCAAAAGAGAAGAATAAACTCTGATATTGGTATTACATTTTATGTGAGACTCAAAAATGTTCAGAGATCTAAATCAAAATATTACTTGTAATGGTATTTGTCGTTACATAATTAGAGTGAGCTCACACATGATAACGATTGCACGATTAAATTTTATGAAGTGTGTCGTAGCACGAAACAGACCTAGGGCAAACGAGACGTCATCATCTTAAATCCTAGCGGTCATTTGGTTGCTGTGCATCTGTACCTTGCCAGAAAGTATCGATTTTTCTCTTAAGCTGACAACCAAACCGCTAGGGTAAAGAAGGAAGGCGCCAGTATCGAAGTAATCACTCCGCATACGACTAGGGCAAGAGAACTAAACGCAGCGTCTCGCGGGTCTTTCTCCGCGCAGGTAGCAGTGCCAAGTGCGTGTGAGACGGTTCCCATCGTCAAGCCTTTTGCTATCGGGTGAGTGATATTCAGCAGGTTGTAGATTGGGTAGGCCATGATGGCGCCAAACAAGCCAACAATCAGCACTAAGATAGCGGCAACTGCGGGTTCACCGCCTAAGTGGCTAGAGACCTCCATAGCGATTGGTGTGGTTACCGATTTACCCAGTAAGCTCGCAATCAAGGAGATATCCGCTTTTAGGTAGACGGCAATCATACTGGCTGTAAACATCGACATGACACTGCCGACACCACAGGCAAGCATGATGATTCGCCAGTTAGCTCGGATTTGAGGTAATTGTTCGTATAGTGGGTAGGCGAGGGCCACAACAGCGGGTTGCAGCAGATAGTTGATCCAATGGTTGTCTGCATAATAAGTCTCAAATGGGACTTTTAGATACGTGAGTAAAGGGATCAATACCGCAAGGCTGACCAACAGCGGGTTCATTAACGGGCTATTGAATTTTTGACATAACCAACGTGCTGAGAAGAAGACCGCAATAGTAACAAGTAACCACATTACTTTTGTCCTCCCTTAAGCATTCGGTCTAGCATCAAGCCAAGCAGCACCAAGACGATAAAAGTACCACCAACAGCACTCGCTAAAATCGGCAGTGCATTGGCTATCAGCATATCGAAATGTTCCATTAATCCCACACTGATGGGGACGAACAGTAACACCATATAACGGATAAACACAGTTGCGCCAGGACGAACCCAGTGCGCAGGTACGAGCCCGCTGGCAAGCAGACTAAATAAAATCAGCATTCCGATAATGCTACCGGGGATAGAAATGTCGATTAGGTGCTGAATGTTAATGCCGGTAACTAGGCACAAGAAGATCAGCCCCATAGACACAACAAAATGAAGCAAAGTTTTCGCCATAATCTAGTATTGTCCAACTGAAGAGCCATAAACTGGGGTATAAGGCTCAATAAATTTTTATTTACGCCCAATCCCAACGTCTATTGGTTATTTTGGTGATTGAGCGATCTTGTAGGGTGCAGGACTTGGTCACTATTATAATTTTTGACTACTAGGATACTCGCTTTTGCACGTATTGGTAGATGGATTTTAAGATTGCAATTTTCTTTTGGTCACTTTCATGCTCGTGAACCAAATTTTCGAGATTTAGCATGTACTCTTCAATACGACTTTCAAAGTAATCTCGGCAGTGTGAAGCCCAGCGTTGTTGTTCTACTTCATCCAATGTCCACGGATAGTTTCTAGCGCGGTAACGGAATAGCAGCGGCACAATGCGTTGGTCGCTGAAGGCAATATCGAGTGCGGCGAGATTATTGGGATCGGTTTCTCGAATAATATCCATCGCAGCTTTGTCAGCAGGAGAGAAGAAACCATCGTAAAGCATGTTGTCTACGTCCGAGCTTTTTTCGTACTCTCGTTCAATCGCGTAAATACCAATTAGCTTTTCTCGAACTTCAGGGTGCTGTCGCAATAGTGCAAGGTTTTCTAGGCATTTTTCGCGGTTGATACCGATTTTTTCTGCGTTATCTGCTGTCAATGTTTTCGCGGGTGCTAGGATCGGGCATTTGTTGAGATGAATCAGTTTAACTGGCACTGGCAACTCATCTGGCGCTAAGTCCGTATGTTTAGTGTAAAGACGTTGGTTGAGTTGTTCGGTATCCAGATCGAGCAACACCTGTGGGTCTTTGGCCAAATCAACGCAGATGACCGCGTTCTGATTAGTTGGATTCCAAGCGACAGGCACGATCCAGCTAGTGTAATGACACTCTTTACCTAACATGCCTGATACGTGCATCAAGGGCGTCATGTTAACGATATCGATAAGTTCATTGAGTTTACGCTTGTGGCGCATACTGAAAAAGTAATCGAACAGCTTTGGTTGAGCCGCTTTGACTTTCTTTGCCATCTCGATTGTTGCGATCACGTCTGCCATCGCATCATGCGCATTTTCGTGTTCGATGCCGTTCGCTTTAGATAAGTGTTCAAGCTTAAAGCTAATAAATCCCTCTTCATTCTCAGGCCATTGAATACCTTCAGGTCGCAGGGCATAACACGCTCGCATCACATCAAGCAAATCCCAGCGAGAGTTGCCGTTCTGCCAGCTCCACGCATAAGGGTCGATGAAGTTACGGTAGCAGGTGTAACGAGTCACTTCGTCGTCAAAGCGGATACTGTTGTAGCCGAGGCTTGTGGTATTTGGTGTTGCTAACTGTTGGTGAATCTTGGCAATGAATTCAGGTTCACTCAGCCCTTTAGTTTCAGCTGTTTGAGGGGTGATGCCCGTTATCAGCGCGGCTTCTGGGGACGGCAGGTAATCAGCGGGTGGTTGGCAATAGATAACCAGTGGTTCACCGATGATATTGAAGTCCATATCGGTGCGAATGCCTGCAAACTGACACGGACGATCTTTAGCAGGGCTGGTTCCCCACGTTTCGTAGTCGAAGAAGAAAAACGTAGGTTGATGCTCTTGTTGCATTATCTGATTACCAAGTGTTTAAAATTCACTTTGGTATTAGACCATTGCAACAAGGTCAAGGCAATCGGGTTGAGTCGATATCAGGTTGAGTGGTAGAAAAATGGTCGATCTTTGCAAACGGGTCACTGATATTGATGGATCAGTCTACGCATGTCGGCGCTGTCGAGTATCTCCAACGTTTTGTTTGAATGCGCAAAAAGTTGGTACTGCATCGCTTGGGCGACTTGAGCCGCGTCGATTGGAATGAGCTTGGCCAACGGGCCGAGCATGAGTGGCTTAAGAAAGGTCATCATGGTTTGAATCACCACCTCGTCTTTACGTGGGATCTCACGTAAGCCTTTTAATGGTCCTGGTCGCACAAATACTACCCGTTCAAATCCCATTCGTTCTATGGCGAGCTCCATTCGTCCCTTGCAGCGCAGATAGTGAGAAAAGGAACGTACCGAAGCACCATAGCTAGAGACGACCGCAAGTTGCTTCACGCCGAGCAGTTTCATCTCCTGAGCAACATCACAAACCAACTCATAATCGACTTTTTCTAGCGCTTGCTTTGAGCCTGCCTGCTTTAGAGTTGTACCTAAGCAAATAAAACCAAATTCAGGCTGCGGCTTTTCGTCATCCCAGTGTTGGATACGAAGTTCGGGGTGCTGGATCACTTCGAGTTTGGGATGGAAAAAAGGAAGCTCTCGTCGACTTAGGGCGTAGATGTGATTGAAAGGAGCCTGATCTAACATCTGCTTAATGAGTTCGTTGCCAATCAAGCCAGTAGAACCGGCAATTATGGTGGTGAGGGAGTTAGCTTGTTCCAAAGCCTACGTACCTTGTCCGTTGATATGATTTACCACGCGTCGTCGCATAGCTTGAGACAAGCAAGCTTCTAACAAAGTGGTAATAAATTCTGTGATCGGATCTTGAGATTGGCCAATAGTCTCGAGAGTGGGAGGGGTGTAGGGCTGAAATGGGAGTGATTTGGCATATTGGGCATTATCGACCTCGCCCGAATGGCGAGGTCTGGTCGTAACGTCAGGTTAATGACAAAGGTACTTTCTTTTGGCTACGTTGTTGTGGCTTGTTCTGTTTCTGTTTTTTTGACTTTTGATTGGCAAACATACAACCTCCTTGCACATCAAGTGGGAGAAAACAGTGATACGGCTAGATAAATGCATACTTTGTGCCGTTATAAAATGCACTCCCTAAACTAAAAGATAGGACTTTTGGGTGAAAAATTGCAGTTTTGGATGCAATCTCAGAATCTTTTTGACAGTTCATCGAGTTTTTGGGAGTCGGTTAGGGGTGTTAACTGTATGATTTCACGTTACACTCAGCGCAAAGGATTTGGCACTCAAGGAAAATCGATGAATATTGAGCTAAGCACTCTAGCACCTACCCAAATTTACCACTTAATGACTCAAACCATTATCCCAAGGCCGATCGCTTGGGTATTAACTGACTCCGACCAAGGTTGTTACAATCTAGCGCCATTTTCCTATTTTACGCCGGTATCCAGTAATCCACCGCTGCTGATGTTTTCTGTGGGTAAGAAGCCAACTGGTGAAGTGAAGGACACGACGCGAAATGTGTTGGAAACGGGGCGTCTTGTTGTCCACATAGCGCAGCAATCACAGGCCGAAGAGGTGACTCAAACTGCGGCAACCTTACCCCATGGTGAATCAGAAATTGAAGCGACTGGACTAGACTTGGTTGATTTCGACGGCTTTGAACTGCCGCGTGTCAAAGGTTGTCCTATTGCGTTTGCTTGCAAGTTAGTTGAAGTGAAAGAGATCGGTGAGACACCACAAAGTTTGATTTTTGCGGAGATCGAAAAGGTGTATGTGGACCCGCAAGTCATCGGTGAGCGCAGTGATCGCTTGGTTGTTGATGCTCTTAAAGTCAATCCACTTTCCCGTCTTGGTGGTAGTCAGTATGCCACTATTGATAACGTGTTTTCAGTCGCGAGGCCCGAATAAGCATTATGTTAGACCACAGTTATTCAGAATCTATTTGGCAGCGCATTAATCAGAAAACAAAACCGCTTGGTGCTTTAGGACAATTAGAGACATTGGCGCACCAACTGGCGCTGATCCAAAGTAATATAAAGGGTGACGTTGTCACTGATATTAAAATTAGCCAACCGACAGCGGTTGTGTTTGCTGGCGACCATGGAATAGCAGACGAAGGTGTAAGTATTGCGCCCAGCGCGGTTACTCAGCAGATGGTGTTGAACTTTCTTGCAGGTGGGGCGGCGATTAACTGTTTTTGTCGCACCAATCAGGTGGCGTTAAAAGTGGTCGATTGTGGCATCTTAATACCTGTCGATCATGATTCAGATGCCTTTATTGTCCAACGCCTTGGTGAGAGAACGAATAACTTGGCGCGTCAGGCGGCCATGATGCCAGAACAAGCAAAAAAGGGTATAGAACTCGGTAAACAGATGGTCAGTAAGATCATTGATTCAGGTTCGAACCTAGTGATGTTTGGTGAAATGGGAATAGGTAACACCAGTAGTGCCGCTGCGATTCTTTCTGCACTTAGTGGCCTGCCTGTCACCCAATGCGTCGGTCGTGGAACGGGTATTACGGATCAACAGTGGCAAAAGAAAGTCGACTTGGTGAGTCAAGGTGTCAATCGTTGTGAAGGGCTTGAAGTCATCGATGTCTTGTCAGAAGTTGGAGGCTTTGAAATCGTTCAGATGGTGGGCGGATTCTTAGCCGCGGCAGAAAGCAAAACGCCGGTATTGGTTGATGGCTTTATTGTCTCGGCAGCAGCCTATGCGGCTAGTATGCTCAACCCAGATTGTCGAGAAATCATGATTTTCGCGCACCAGTCTCATGAGGCTGGACATCAGTACTTATTGCAACAGCTAGACGCACAACCCTTATTAGATCTCTCTCTCCGACTGGGAGAAGGCACAGGTGCCGTGCTGGCGATGCCATTGCTGCGTGCAGCTGCCGAGTTTTATAACCATATGGCGAGTTTTGAGCAAGCAGGAGTGGTCGTCGACTAATGTCTACAATCAAGTATCAGTATCAGCTGTTTATGCTCGCATTAGGCTTCTTTTCTCGGATCCCCGTCCCCGTATCTATTCCATATAGCCCTGAACGAATGAATCAGGCTGGGCGGTATTTCGCCCTTGTTGGATTAATGCTAGGGGCGTTATGTGCTCTGGTGCTTTACGCTGCGCAGTTGGTGTTTCCGTCTCCTGTCGCCATTGTGCTGATGATGGTGTTTAGCTTGCTTCTAACGGGTGCTTTTCATGAAGATGGCTTGACGGATATGGCCGATGGTATCGGTGGTGGTATGACGGTTGAGCGCCGGCTTGAGATCATGAAAGACAGCCGTATTGGTACTTATGGTGCTAGCGCGTTAATCATGACCTTGCTGGCGAAATACGTTCTGCTATCAGAGTTGATTCAGGCGCAGCAAATCTTATTAATCATTGTCGTTAGCTATGGTTTAAGTCGGGCTGTCGCCGCTTCACTGATCTACGATATGCCTTATGTCACAGGCACGGATACGAGTAAAAGTAAGCCCTTAGCTGAACGACAATCTCGTCGAGAGTTAGTGATATTGTTACTCACGGGCGTGTTACCGTGCTGGTTACTTGGGTTGGGTCAAACACTCATTTTGATTGCTGTCCTTGCCTTGTTTCGAGTGCTGTTCAAGCGTTGGTTGATGGCAAGAATTGGTGGATTTACTGGTGATTGCTTAGGCGCAGCGCAACAACTGAGTGAAATGCTGATCTATCTCTCCTTGATAGCCGTACAGGGAGTCAACTTATGACTATCCATCTAGTACTTGGAGGCGCACGCTCGGGTAAGTCGCGTTATGCAGAGTCGCAAGTTACTTCCATCGCAAGCAAAAAAGTGAAGCACTACGTCGCAACAGCGATAGCCTTTGATGAGGAGATGGCCAAGCGTATTGCTCATCATCAGCAATCGCGAGGCAATGACTGGGTTGAGCATGAGTGCCCCATTGAGCTAGCGTCACTGCTCGCTCGTTTTGAGTTCGGGGATGTGGTGTTGATAGATTGTCTAACGTTGTGGTTGAACAACATCATTTACAATCATGGTCAAACCTTGAGTGAAGAGCAGATAAAGCGGCATGTCTCAGAGTTACACCAAGCGATTGTCTCCTGTAAGGCAGACGTGATTTTGGTTTCAAATGAAGTTGGCCTCGGTGTTGTCCCTTTGGGCGAAGTCTCGCGTTTATTTGTCGATCACGCTGGCTGGATGAATCAGGCTTTGGCTCAGGTCGCTCATCGCGTAACACTTATCGCGGCGGGATTGCCAATGACACTCAAACAAGTGGATGGAGCCTAGTGTGAGTCAAATCAAAAGCATCAATGTTTACTTGCTTAGACATGGCAAAACACTTGGTGAGCCTGCTCTGTATGGTCACACCGATGTGTCGGTTGCAGCAGAACATCAGCAGGACATTTATCAAAGCCTTATGAGTGAGCGGCTTGGTTTCGATACTTTGATTACTTCACCATTAAAACGATGTAAAGAGTTAGCCGAGTTGATATACGACAATGCCAAACATCTCGATTATGTTGTCGCCCATGAATGGCGCGAAATATCATTTGGTGATTTGGATGGAGTTCCTTTTGCAACAGTACCAGAATCATGGCCAGTTTTTGAGACGTTTTGGCAAGATCCAGCGAACAGCCGCTTGCCCAATGCTGAGTCCTTGGACCTTTTTTACCAACGGATCTCGACAGCGTGGGATAAATTTATGCAAACTGTCGAAAAAGACACTCTCATCGTTTGCCATGGTGGCACGATCAGAATGATTTTAGCTAAGGTACTCAAGCTAGACTGGAGCAATCCAGCCCTTTATTCGAGCTTGAATATCGCCCACCATTCTTTAACTCATATACAAATCACCAAGGCTGAACAGAGCTATCCTCGTGTTTGTATGATAGGTAAACCGCTAAACGGATAGCTAAGGAAGTATCATGACCGCACCAAGCTGGGACTTGTCCATCGCTTATCAAGATTTGAACGACACGAAAATCGAACAAGACATCGATTTGATCAGGCAGTGTATCCAGGCGCTCGGTATCCATGTTGATCATCGTGAGTCACCGTCTGTGACACAGAATGCTATTCAAACCAGCGAAGCTGCTGGAAAACTGTTGGTGACAATCAATACCTTCGCTCACTGCCACGCATCTATTGATGCATCAAACGATGATGCCAAAAGCCTGATAGGCCGTGTTGCCAAGCTCAACTCTGAGTTGTCGCAGGCTTTTGCACCGTACGAAAATACCTTAACCCTAGCACCAGAGAGCTTTATTAGTGACGTGCTCACTCACCCAAGTGGTGATGTTTATGGACAAGCTTTCCAGATAGAGTGTGCGCGTAAACAAGCGGCGATTAAGCTATCGGTAGCTGAAGAGCAACTGCTGACAGCAATGCAAGTGGACGGTCGTGATGCCTGGGGGCGCCTGTATGACAACATCACAGGATCTCTACAGGTGACGTTAGAGGATGGGCAAGGTAGTAAAGTCGGTTTTTCTCATGCCGCGAGTTTGCTGTATGGGACAGACTTTGCGAGCCAAGAGCCCGCGTGGCGTGGTATACAGGCCGCGATGAAAGCCAACCAAGAATCATTTGCTGCGATCCTTAATGCCTTGGCGGGTTGGCGTTTAACGGAATATCAAAAACGTTCTAAGTTAACGGATGTCCATTTTTTAGATGCCAGTTTACATGAAAGCCGCATAGAGAGTTCGACCCTAGACGCTATGATGATGACGGCTAAAGCCAATCGAAGCATAGGTCAAAAAGCTGGCCTGTTAATGGCTCGAGTTCATGGCTTACAAGAGATGCGTCCGTGGAATCATCTTGCGGGAATGCCGAGTATTACTAACGCAGAACCTAAAGTGTATGCGTTTGATGAAGCGATTGAGATTATCCGCACCGCGTTTGCTCAAGTGGATAGTGAAATGGCCGAATTTGTCGATGTGATGGTTGAAAATGGTTGGATTGATGCGCAACCGACTGAAAATCGTCGTTTAGGTGCTTACTGCACCAAGTTTGCCGCCACACGTTCGCCTCTGGTATTCATGACTTGGGGAGGAAGTCGCTCCGATTTGCTCACTTTAGCGCACGAGTTGGGGCATGCGTTCCACAACTGGGTGATGGGTGATATGCCTTTATGTCAAACTCGCTACCCAATGACTCTCGCAGAGACTGCCTCAATTTTCGCTGAAAACATCGTTCGAGACTATTTGCTTGCTCAAGTGAGTAGCCGTGAAGAAAAACTGGAAATGTTGTGGGAAGAACTTACATCCTGCTACGCACTAATGATCAATATCCCTGTGCGGTTTGAGTTTGAAAAAGCCTTCTACAGTCAACGTAGCCAAGGTGAACTGAGCCCGACTCAACTGTGTGATCTGATGAGCGAAACTTGGCAAGAGTGGTACGGCGATTCGATGTCAGAGCCAGATCCTTACTTTTGGGCAAGTAAACTTCACTTTTCTATTTCTGAAGTGAGCTTCTATAACTACCCATATCTATTTGGCTATTTGTTCAGTATTGGTGTTTATGCCCAGCGTGAGCGCAAAGGCGATCAGTTCTATCGCGATTACGTGAGTCTATTACGCGACACGGGTTCAATGATGGCGGAAGAAGTCGTTGAGAAACATCTCGGCATGGACTTATCACAAGCAGATTTCTGGCAACAGAGCATAGATCGAGTGAAAACTAAGATAGATGAGTTTGAATCCTTGTTAGATCAAAAATAATCATATCAAAATCATGATATTATCGGTTGGCCAAGCCAATACTTGGCCAATTTGTACAGTGGAAGACCTATTTGCCACATCTGTTAGTGGCAATCGGATAAATTGCAATGAGGCACATGATTGGTGTCAATAAGTGGGATCGCACCTACAAAATTTATCCGAACAATTCATTAACATACCCGCTGTGCAATAAAGGAGTAGCGCATGACGAAAAACCTCTTTCGCCAATCATTTCTTTTAGACAGTCTAAATTTAGAACAAGAAATGCCAGCCAACGAAGTCACGGTTGCTGGTGGAACTGTCTTTAAAATTCATCAACGTGGTGTGTTGGAGGTCATTCCAGCGAAGCTGTCTGAAGATAGTAAGCACATCATTATTTCCTGTGGTATTCACGGCGATGAGACCGCGCCGATGGAGATCACGGATAAGATCATCACTGATATTCAGTCTGGTTTCCAAACGGTGACTAACCGGCTGCTTTTCATTAATGCTCATCCACAAGCGACTAACGCGCATACGAGATTCATTGAAATGAACCTCAACCGTCTGTTTGATGAGAAAGATTATCAACCGTCTAAAGAGCTTGAGATCGCGAAGAACTTGAAGAAGGTTGTGAGTGATTTTTATCTTGGGACAGAGCAAGAGCAGCGTTGGCATCTCGATTTACATTGTGCGATTCGTCTATCGAAACATTACTCGTTTGTCGTTAGCCCTAAGGTTCGTCATCCTGTCCGCAGTCAGGCTTTGATGGAGTTTGTATCCAGTGCTCATCTTGAAGCCGTAATGTTCTCTAACGCACCTTCGAGTACCTTTAGTTGGTTTAGTGCGGAAAACTTTGGTGCTCAAGCGCTGACCGTTGAACTTGGTCGCGTGGCTAAAATCGGTGAGAATGAACTCGATAGGCTGGTCGCATTTGATCTGGCATTACGTGACCTAGTGTCAGACAGTCAGGCGGAGCATCTGCCACGCAAACCGACCATGTACCGTGTGAGTCGTACGATTGTTCGTCTTCACGATGATTTTGATTTCCTATTCGATGACAACGTCGAAAACTTTACGGCATTTAAACATGGTGAAGTGTTCGGACATGATGGCGATAAACCATTGATGGCAAAAAATGAGGGTGAAGCGATTGTTTTCCCTAACCGTTATGTCGCTGTCGGTCAACGTGCTGCGCTAATGGTATGCCCAGTGAAAACTCGTTATGAAGAAGGTCAGGTCGTTTACGATTAAGGCCATATTTTGTGACTAACTAGGTTAGTACGCTTTCTATTTTAATGGCTTAACGGTATCGTTAAGCCATTATTGTTTACGGCTTTGCCAAATAGATAACGACAACATGGAATTCTCTCAGCTACTTAACCGTAGACAACGTAGATGGACGCACTTTGGTGTACTTTTCTTGATCACTCTACTTGTTATCAGTGCCGTTTATCTCATGGTCGGTGAAGTATTCATTTCGCCTTTCGAGACACTTTCATCATTGCAAGAACAGTTAATTATGCAGCTACGTTTGCCACGCTTATTGGCGGCCGTCGCGGTAGGAGCGGCGTTAGCCGTTTCTGGGGCCGTGCTACAGGTATTACTGGGCAATGTGCTTGCAGAACCTGGAGTACTCGGTATCTCAGGTGGCGCTAGCGTCATGATGGTGCTGGTACTGTTCTTTTTTCCGCTGTTGGCAACGCCCATTGGCTTTATGCTGGCTGCGGTGTCAGGGGCGCTAGCCTTTACTCTGCTATTGGTGTTTGTTGCAAAGTCTCTGCGTTTGACTACCACTCGGTTATTACTGGTAGGGGTCGCCCTTGGCATTCTATCTGGTGCGATTGTCACTTGGGCGTTTTACTTCAGTGATGATCTAAGCCTGCGTCAGTTGATGTATTGGTTGATGGGCAGCATAGGCGCGGCAAGTTGGTATCATCATATGTTGACCTTGTTGCTAGTGCCCGTGTTGGTCTGGCTATGTTGCAAAGGGCGTTTGCTAGATAAGTTGATGATGGGTGAACAGCATGCGAAGCAACTAGGCGTCGATGTTGATAATGCTCGTTGGAAGTTGATCCTTGCCGTATCGATTCTTGTTGGTGGTGCGGTGGCATTAGGGGGAGTCATCGGTTTTGTCGGTCTCGTAGTCCCTCATCTTCTGCGACTCGCTTTTGGCAGTGAAAATAGATACTTACTGCCTATTTCCGCTCTGGCAGGTGCGACACTCGTGGTCTTTGCGGACTTGATCGCCAGAACGGCGCTTGATTCGGCGGAGTTGCCGTTAGGGGTCGTCACCACGTCAATCGGTGCACCAATCTTTATTTGGATGTTGGTAAGTAATCATGATTCACGTTAACAGTTTATCCGTCGGCGCTAGATTGTTGCCACTATCCTTCGCAGTAGAGCGCGGTGAGATCCTTCATATAATTGGTCCGAATGGCAGTGGTAAAAGTACCTTACTATCTGCGGTTGCGGGATTACTCAATTTTGAAGGTCAAGCAACCATCTTTGATTTTGATGTTGCACAAAGTTCAATCTCTACTTTGGCTGAACGTCGTGCGTATCTTACACAAAGTGACCGTCCAGCGTTCAACCTCGATGTTGTTCATTATGTGTCACTCTCTTTGCCAGCCTTTATTAACTCTGCAACCAGTGAAATTGAAAGCGTTATTCAGGAATTGGCTCAACTTTTAGAGATTGACGACAAACTGCACCGTTCCATTCATCACCTTTCTGGAGGGGAGTGGCAAAGGGTACGTCTGTGCGCGATCTGTTTGCAAATATGGCCAACTTTAAACCCTCATGCTCGTTTACTAATCCTAGATGAGCCCGCAGCTCCGCTCGATATCGGTCAGGAAAGCCTACTGTATAAACTTATTCGCCGTGTGGCTGAGATGGGAATTAGCGTGATTATGTCCAATCATGATCTCAACCGGACCCTCAAGCATGCAGACAAAGCATTGCTGCTCGATAAAGGAGTACTGCAAAGCTTCGGCGACGTGGCGCAAGTGCTGAACGCAAGCGAACTGTCACGAGTGTTTAAAACCCAAGTTAAGCACGTCATGTTGGATGGAGAGCCCATCCTGCTGTTTGAGTAATTATTTACCCCGAAAGGATTAGTTTAGTGCGTCTTGCACTGGTTTAGATCGCGGGTCAATGACTCGTGTCGCTGCTTTTTTTAAATCCATTAAAAATCAATTAGTTAAATTTTATTCAAGATTGGCACGCTATTGGCAACAGTGATAGCGATACATTCTCGTTCTTGTTAGGCGGATTTAACTAGAGGGGAGTTCTACGAGAGTGGTAACAAACCAAATGTTAATGAAGTCAGTTTTTGACTATGGCAGCTTACGCCACCTAAGGGAAACCGAAGGTGGCGTCTTTTTATCTAGCGTCGACCTATTTAGTCAGAGGCGCAAGATCCGCAGGACGGTAGTAAACCGACTTCAGTACTTTGCCTTGACGGATCGTCTTACCTTCAGCGACGAAATCTTCAGCACATTTAGCGATAATGTAATCGCCTTTTTGTACTGCCATCAGCTTGATACCTTGCTCTGCATAGTGTGCTTCAGTATCAGCGTACTCTTGCTCGTTACGACATACTTTACTCATATTGCTTGAGTGCACTTCATCCCAACATGGAACAAAGTCAATGCCACGGTTAACCGCAACATTAAGTAGCAGGTCGATAAGGTAGTTGATGGCTAGGTTGTCTTCAATTTTGTCGTGGCCTAGATGCACCAAGCGACCCATCAAAACGTAAACACTGTCGATGATCGCGTCCGCTTGTTCTGTTTTATTGTCAGCTTCTGCTAACTCAGTTAACTCTTCGATTGCAAGAGAAGTGTGTAGAGTGTCAGCCTTGTCATCTAGGCTCTCAGGAGAAGCGACAGGTAAATCGAAGGTGCTACGGAACTCAGAAATATCACGGTAAAGGTGATTGAAAATATCAGTGGTCAGTTTTGAAAGGTACATATCCATTAATCCGGATGTCATTGTGGTGGAGCAATACTACCAAAGCGGGTTAAATCCTGCTATCGGCGCTATAAAATAAATCAGTCGAGCGACAAACAATTGAACAGAGCGGGATCAAGTGCCCAATAAGGTCAGCTTGTCGTTTGTCGCTTCAACTCGTTAGCGGAATAGGTATGGGAAGAGTTTTCGACGTTCTTCAGCCGTTAAGGACTCAACGCGAGCAATGTTGGTATCTGGAATCGCCTCAGGATTTGGGTAATGTTTAAGGACTTTTTCCATGCTCTCTTCGCGGATCAGGTGAAATACGGGTACCGGAGAACGGTTGGTGAGGTTCTCATCGTCTTCAGGCTCTGCGCCCCCAAAACAGTAGTTTGGGTGGAAGGTGGCTAATTGGAAAATACCTTCCCAATCTTGCTGGCGTATAAGCGCTTCGATCCAGTCGATAAACAGGTTGTAGTCGTAGAAGTCACTGAGCATATTGGGAACCGCAACCAGTGTGGTTTCAAGTTGCTCCGGCTCAGTAGAGTCCAGTTCAAGCAACTGAGTCAGAATATCTTCCAGCAGCGCTTCTTCTGTTTCGGCTTCGCTAACGAAAATTTTAATCTGTTTGTTGCGTTGTGGCTTAGCGGCAAATGGACAAAGGTTAAGGCCGATCACCACATCGTTTAGCCATTGTTCTACAGCGCTTGCCACTTGCTGTTTGTTCATCTGTGTTGAGCTTTGGTTAGTCATTTTGCTTCCAAATTAGAATTTGGCGCAAGAATAGCAGATTCTACTGGTGCTGGCTTGTCTATTGGGCCATTAGCCTCGGATCTCGACAGCTTATGGCAGAGGATAAACACCAAAGCATAAAGCATTGAGCCTCCCGCCATGACATACGCCCAGCCCCCTTGTTGCCAGCAGTAGATAAGGAAGAACCCACCAATACTACCGCCGATGTAGTAATGAACGAGATAAAGCGCAGTCGCAGTTGCTTTAGCGTGTGTCGCCTTTTGACTGACCCAAGCATACGCGAGTGTATGAGTGAAGAACGCGCCAAAACTGATCAGGAGTAGGCCTAAAATCATAAAGGTGAGTGAATCTACATAAGCGATCAGCATACCAATTAGGCTGATTGTGGTCCCCGTAACCATTCCCGACACGCTTTGGTGACGCTTACGCCAAACCGAAGTTAATCTTGAACTCAACGTACCTGACAGATAGCAAAGGAAGATCAACGAAGCAAGACCGATTGGCAGGTTGTGCGGAGCCGCGACCAAGCGAAATCCCATCACTGAGTACAGATTGACGAACAGGGCAAAATTAACCCCACCAAGTACCATCGCAATCCAAATCGTTTTGTTTTTAAGGTGCTTCACCACAGCACGATTATGGTAGCGCAACATACCTCGTTGAGGCGTGAAGTTCACCTGCTTTGGTAGGGTAAAGTACACCACTGACGCACCGATCAGTGACACCAGTGCGACGACGATGACGGCTTGCTGCCAGCCAAGTGCATCTGTCAGAGTGCCACCAATGATTCTTCCGGCAATACCGCCCAGAGAATTGGCAGCAATGTATCCGCCGATCGCTTGGGCGAAGGCCTGTTCAGACAACTCTTCAACCATATAGGCAACCGCTACGGAGGCGAATGCAGCCAGCGCCATACCCATGAGCGCACGCAGTATAACGAGAACAACAAGTGAATCACTGATCAACATCGACAGGCCAATCACCGGCATAGCCAGCAGACCTACGAGCATTATCTTGCGCCGCCCGTATGATTCGGACGCGACTGCCCAAGGAACGAGACAAACCGACAAGGCAAGCGTACTGGCGGCAAACACCCAGTTAATTTGGGTTTCGGAAACGGAGAAATGAGTCGCCATAAACGGAAGCATCGGCTGGAACAGGTACAGGTTACAAAAAACCAAAAATGAGCCTAAGGCTAAACTAAAAGTGACGTTCCGGTACTGCTTGGTTTTAAGCTCAATCATAGTGGCGCTTCAAATAAGGAGATATGTGAGCAAAATATCAGTCAAAATGTGATAAATAAAATATATTAAAAATATTATCGTGATATAAAAATTATATAGAGATAAGTATGGACTCGAAGCACCTCAAGCACTTTGTTGCTGTCGCACAACATGGGCATTTCACTCGAGCAGCCAAAGCACTACATATCGCACAGCCGGCTTTGAGCATTTCGATAAAAAAGCTGGAACAAAGTCTGGGAGTCGAACTGTTTCGACGTGAAGATCGGCAAATATCGCTCACCGATGAAGGCGAGGTTCTGTATGAGCACGCCAAACGTATCTTACAGCAATTGGAAGATGCTCAACTTGCGATTGATGAGCTCAAAGGGCTTGAAAAAGGTGAAGTTCGGCTTGGTGCACCAAGTATGATGGGATCCTATTTCTTTCCACAGGTACTGATGGCATTTAACAGCCGTTATCCCAATCTGAAATTAACTTTGGTCGATGCGGGCACTCGAGATATTCGCAAGATGCTACTTAACGGCGAGCTCGATATTGGTGTGATTGATGATGAAAATGTGCCTGAAGACCTAGAAACCGACCATCTTTTGCAAGTGGAAATGTTGGCCGTTGTTGCCAAAGAGCATGCATTCGCAAAACAGAAATCGGTCGGCTTCGAGGATTTTTTTGACCATGAGCTGGTGATGTTTAAACAAGGTTATTTTCACCGTAACTTTCTCGAAGAAAAGGCATTGCAGTGCAGCAAAGAGATGCGCTTCTCTTTTGAAACCAATCTGTTGCCAATGATTCTAAGCATTGTAAAACACGAGTTTGCGATTACGGCACTACTTGAATTAGTGACCCAAAATGAGAAAGAGGTGGTTGGAGTACCGTTTGAACCAAGAGTCAAAATCGATCTATTACTGGCGTGGCGAAAGGATGGATACTTATCTATGGCGGACAGAACGTTTATTGATTTTGTTAAGCAATACGCCTAATGCTCTAATCTCGTTGTGAATATCACACTTTGCTATTTCCCTATCGCACTAAGCCTAGGTTTGAAGTAATTTGAGGCTATCAATCTATGTTTTGAAGGGTAGGGAAACCATTCTATGCAAATAATTATCAACCAGCTCGCTTTAGAAACAGGTACCAATCGACTCGAAATCGACGAGTGGACGATTAACCATGGACAATCATGGGGCGTGTTCAGTACCGAAGGCGATATTGGGTCCGCATTAGGATGTCTACTTACGGGCGAATATACGGTGTCGGAATCCATGCTTTCAGCAAGCGAAGGAGGCATTGCTCAAGTTTCGCTGGTTGAACAGCAACGATTATTGGAAGAGGAAATCGCCAATGATGAGACAGATTTTTTAGATAGAATTGATACAGGCACATCGGTTTACACATTGATTTATCGTCAGTGTCATTCTGAGTCGGTGACTAAAAACCTGCTTGAAAAACTGGATCTTTGCCACTTAGAAAAAAGCGGTTTCCGCGTGCTGTCGACGGGAGAAACTCGTCGTGTAATGCTTGCCCGTGCATTGGCAACACAGCCACAACTGATTGTGCTTGATAACCCCTTTACTGGCCTCGATGTCGCCCACAGAGCATCGCTAGCCGACTATCTGTATGAGTTATCGAAAACTATCCAGATGATTGTTACTTTCAATCGTGAAGAGGATATACCAGCATGGGTTGAGCAGATTGCGATGTTCAATCACGGCAAACTTGAAAGTGTTATGCCAAAGAGTGAATGGGAGTCGCATCCTGTCATTCGTCAGATTAAGGCACAGTCTCAAGAGCAGAGCGAACAGATGCTGGCATTAATCCACCGCTACCAACATAGCCACCATTTCGATAACCCGGTATTTGAAATCACACAAGGTCAAGTCGCGTACACGGATAAAACAATCTTTACGGGCTTGAACTGGCGAATTGATAATGGACAACATTGGCAAATCAAAGGGCCAAACGGCTGTGGAAAAAGTACATTGCTTGGGCTCATTTTTGGCGACCATCCGCAATGTTATTCCAATGACATCCAGATATTTGGCAAAAAGCGCGGCTCTGGTGAATCTATTTGGGAAATAAAAAAGCACATCGGCATGGTGTCGTCTGCTCTGCATCTCCAATACCGTGTCAGTTGTAAGGCACTAGAAGTCATTCTTTCGGGCTTTTACGACTCAATTGGCCTTTACCAGCAACCCTCTAAGAAAGAGATTCAGGTTGCTAAAGAGTGGCTGGAAATTCTCCATATGAGCCAGTATGCCAACATCTCGTTTAGAGAACTGGAATATGGTCAGCAGAGATTGCTGTTGATTGCTCGTGCGATTGTTAAACAGCCCGCGCTGCTGATATTGGATGAGCCATACCAAGGGTTGGATTATCTAGGAAGGCGGCTGGTAAAAAATACTCTAGAGCTGATTGCTAAGGAAAACTTAAGCCAACTTCTTTATGTTTCGCATTACCAAAACGACAAACTGGAAAGTATTGTCAATGAGGTCGAGTTTGTGTTTGATGAAACTGCCCATTGCTACAGAGCGAATGTTTCATCAGGCGAGACGCACTAACATCTTGGTTTATCAGCGATAACTCGTTCCATACGAGCTAGCTAGGTTAAGTAACAGGTAGCTCGATTCACACCATTTATGGTGTCGAATATTCCACCTCTTTGCCTTTGAGTTCAAGTTGATGAGCGGCTTGAGTTAAATCACCACCTCCATTACTGTCGCCAAAACAGACGACTGTGCCATTTGTTTTGAGTACAGCGAATGCGGTATCGGTAGCATAGACTGAATGTATATTGCTAAGATCAACGTTGGATGAGTTAGCGCCAAAATATGGATGCCCCCACGTTAAGACCGTTTCATCCTTCATTAAGGCGAAGAAAGCATGACCGTTGGTGAAGAGTTTTTCCACCCCTTGCGAGAAATCTATGGTTGAGGAATCTCCTCCTGCGCTAGCGGGTCCCCACGATACGACCGTACCGTTGAGTTTAACCGCTGAGAATGCTTGTTTGGTGGCTGAGATCGATGTTACTCCGCCGGAAAAGTCGACACCGGTTGAGTTTCCACCGTGAGCCGCGTCTCCCCATGTGATCACTGAACCATCTTTCCTTAGCGCAGCAAACGCTTTCTTTGTTGCAACAACGGTTTCTACGTTACTGATTTGGCTCACGACACCGCCATATGAGGGGTGCCCCCACGCAGTAATAGAACCGTCGTTTTTTAGTGCGACAAATGCACCGTCATTTGAAAATATATCAACAACAATGTCGTTAATTTGAGTCGGTTGGCGCCCTCCAGTATCAGGGTGCCCCCATGCGACGACAGAACCGTCGTCCAGCAAAGCGGCAAACGAAGCATCCGTCGCGAAGACCTTTTTTACCGTGCTGTTGAAGTGAACACCATTTAGATTTGCTCCAGTAAAGCTATTGCCCCATGCGACAACGCTTCCATCAGTTTTGATTGCGACGAAGGATGCGTCATTGGAGTATATCGATTCAATGTCCCTTGAAAGATCGACATTAGAACTGTTCCCACCGCTATTGGCACTTCCCCAAGTGACGACGCTACCGTCATTTTGCAGGGCGGCAAAGGCATAATCATTGGAGTAAATAGTGTTGACACCACTCGAGTTAAAGCTGACCTGACTACTGTTGGCGCCGAGTGTGTTGTCGCCCCATGTAAAGACTTGCCCCTTGTTATTCAGTGCAGCAAAAGCGCCTCCAGTGGAATAGATGCGTTTTATATCCGAAAGATCACGGTTTAAACTCCCGCCATAATAAGGGTCTCCCCAAGTCACGACCGTCCCGTTTCTCTTTAGTGCGGCGAAAGCTTTAGCGTTGCTATAGATAGTTTCAATGAGGTCTTCAGGTGGAGCGTAGTATTTGATTAGCGGAGAACTGACTTCGTCATTGGCGACGGTTAACTTAACTCTTTTGCCAAAGGTTGCCACATCGATTGTTTTAATCGGCCCAAATGATACTGAGTCTGAATGATCAAACGTACCGTCGTTGTTGCTATCCGTTTCCCACTGGTAGTCAAAATCTTGGTGAGTGCAGATATGACAAAATGCTTTGACACCTATATAGCCAGTACTGGAATTGCCGTACCAAGCACCAAATTTATTGATCTCTATGGGGGGAGGCGGCGTAGGCTTTTTAGGGGGCACAAGGGAGACTGGCTCACTGCTGCCATTACAACCTAAAATGATCATGGGGACGATAATAAACAACAAGCCTATTCGGTTCATATTTTTGGACCATAAAATCAAAACACCAAAAGTATGTGCCGTTTTTAGGCTGCCAATGTTTCAGTTGAGTAACGTCTCGCAGGCATTTAACGTTTATGTCTAACTCAGTGCTGTAAATCTTGAAGAGACAACGACTTGAGTTGTATGACTTGCATGGGTAGAGTGTTTGTTGTTGGTGCTAATAGGGTCAATGGCTGTGAGCCAAATCTGTCCATCAATGAATTAGAGCGGAGAGTAAAATGATTAGCTGCAACGATTATGACTATATCGAGATAGTGTGTTTGTACCGTTATCCTGTTCGTTTGACGCTAACAACAGGTCAAAGCATGGAAGGTATTGCTCGTGATACTGCTCGCAATCAGGACAAGCAAGAAGTGATTAAACTCGACGTAGACGGTGTCGAGCACTTGGTCGTACTCGACGAAATTTCATTAATGGACGTCTTGGTGGCGAATCCGCACTTCGCGCAAAAACGCTTTATCTAACCCTTGGAGTTATACATCTTTTCAAAGTTGTTTGGGTTCCAACCAATCATATAACGGTCTCCAATCTTCAAAACCGGCAGTGAGCGAGCGCCTATTGCATCCAGCTCTTTACGACCACGCTGCATTTTGGCATTGGTTAAACGGTACTGATAGCCTTTCGAATCGAGATAACGCTGAGCGTCTTTGCAGTGAGGGCATTTGTCTTTTACATACAGTACGAGTCGTTTCATCTTGTGTTCCTAGGCAGATATTCAGCGCAGAGTTTAATGAAAAGACCGTGAATGGCAAGTGTGAATAGGGTAGACTTATGCCCCTTTTGTAGACCAGACTTCGCTTTGTGTTAAATATGAATCCTTCATTACGCTACATCCAAGGTTATCCTGAACATATCGTGACTCCCGTTAGCCAATTGGTGGAGTCTGGACGTTTAGTCGCTTGGTTTGAGAAACGCTACCCCGATAATCATACAATCAAAAGTGAAAAAGCGTTGTTTGAGTATGCTTTAGCGATCAAAAACCGCTATATGAAGAAGACAGCTCCGTTGAGTAAAGTGGTCTACGATAACAAGATTCATCTGATAAACAACGCGCTTGGGCTACACACTTATGCCAACAAGATTCATGGCGGCAAGATCAAATCTAAAAACGAGATTAGAATTGCCAGCGTGTTTAAGAATGCGCCGGAGCCGCTTTTGCGTATGCTGATCGTTCATGAGTTGGCGCATTTTAAAGAGAAAGAGCACAACAAGGCGTTCTATCAGCTTTGTTGCCATATGGAACCGGAATACCATCAGCTGGAGCTTGATGCTCGTTTGTTTATGATTTACCTAGAAACAGTGAACCGCAATTAATCGTGATGACTCGTCGAAATAACAATACTAAGTCCAGCAATGATATGGGCCAAACCAAACCAGCATTATCAGAGACTAAAGTGATTAAGCGCCCAGCGAAAGCGGGTCTGCACAAACGAAATCTGCATAATGGACGTTACGATTTCAAAGCGTTGACCGATGCATTGCCTGAATTAAGCGCGCACATAGTGAAAAACCCGAAAGGGGAGGCAAGTATTAACTTCTCTGACCCCGTCGCGGTTAAACTGCTTAATAAGGCGTTGCTGGCGCACCATTATTCTGTGACTCAATGGGATATTCCACACGGTTACCTTTGTCCGCCAATTCCTGGTCGCGCTGATTATGTTCATCGATTAGCCGATTTACTGGCTGACGATTGCGGGCAATCTGTTGCGAGGCGCGTTAATGCTCTAGACATCGGTGTCGGTGCAAACTGTATTTATCCAATTGTGGGTGTCACCCAATACGGTTGGTATTATACGGGGTCGGACATTGACCCAGTATCGGTCAATAACTCGAATCAGATTGCAGCCAATAACGCGGTGCTTAAAGATAAGATCGAATGCCGCTTACAACAGAACAGTCGTTATCTGTTTAAAGGAATCATCAAACCGGGCGAGTTTTATCACCTCACAACGTGCAATCCTCCGTTTCATAAATCTCTCGAAGAAGCGCAGCAAGGCAGTGCGAGAAAGATCAGTAATTTGTCTGCGAACAAGGCTAAGCGTGGTCAGGGTAAAACCCAAGCGACGGAAAAAGGGCAACCGGTTCTCAACTTCGGTGGCCAGCAGGCCGAACTGTGGTGTTCAGGAGGAGAGGCCGCCTTTATCAAAAACATGGCTTTTGAAAGTCGTGAGTTCGCGCACCAAGTGCTGTGGTTTTCTACGCTAATCTCTAAAAAAGACAACGTTCGTTGGATGCGAAAGAATCTTGAAAAAGCCGCCGCGACCGAAATCCATATTGTGGAAATGAGTCAGGGACAGAAAAACAGTCGCTTTATCGCCTGGACATTCCAAACTCAAGAACAGCGTAAGCGTTGGTTGACGTTGAATAAATAAGCCGAGGTCTAGGAGGGCATATGGAGTTTGAGATTTATATGCCTTGTGAACCCGTATGGATATGTGACAGTTTCCTGTTACTGTTCGCTGTGCTGTTTATACTTGGGCTTGGCGGTTTTATCTTATATTCTTTACAAAGAGTATCTCAAGATTCATCGCGCTTCAGATGTTAGACGGCGTAGACAAACGCACCATTCACGTCGTAAACGTTAGTGCAAAATTCGCAAATCAATCTCCGTTTGTCCTTGAGCATAAAGTGCCCGTTGTTGATTTAGTTTATGGGTAGCCTGTAGCCATAGTTCATTCGCTCCATACCACTTCTGGTATTGATTTAGCCGTCTCTGCGCCTCAACAAATGCAAAATTGGCTATTTCTATCTCTGCCAAATAGAGTAAAGCGCGAGGTTTGTCGGGTTGATGTAAGAGCGCTTGCTGGAGATACAGCCGAGCTTTGTGTATCTGTTTTGCTTGAAGAGCGCAAAACGCCGCGTTCTCATAACTATCGCCAATGTTGTAATAGTCAGGAGAGCGAATGGCTTGCAGAAATCGCTCCTCTGCTTGTTGGTAGTGACCTTGCTCACAGAGATATGTCCCATAGTTGTTGAGCACGTCGCCGTTATTTGGGTGCTCGCGAACGGCTTGTTGATAGAGTTGATTAGCGTTTACGTCTTCGCCCACTTTAGCGAGATAACGGGCAAATGCGAGTTGAGCTCGGTAGTACTTGGGTTGGTATTCGATCGCTTTGTTGAGGTTTTGTCTCGCTTTAACGTAGTTGCCTTGTTCGAGATAGCCTAACCCAAGGGTGATTCTCGCGTCGGCGCGCTGCTTAGTGACTAGGGCATGGTTTGTCTGTGATTGAATGCATCCGAATAGCATCAATGTAGATAAGATGAGAATACGCATTGTGGCTGAAGTCGTGTCGAAGTCGATGATTTAGCTAAAACGACAAATGCCTAACGTGCAACGGACGGTGGCTAACGATGGAATGTAGGAAATGGGAAATGAACAAAATAATGTAAATGGGGAATGACAGAATAGGTCATTCCCCATTTAATTTGCTCGCAATTATTCGTCTTTGGTGAAATTCGCTTCACTGAAGTGTTCGAGATCGTATGGCGTTTGCTGGTAGACACAATAATTGAGCCAGTTCGAGAACAACAGATGCCCATGACTGCGCCAACTCGCACAAGGCTTGTTGTCTGGATTATTGTTGGGGTAGTAGTTAACCGGAATCGCGGGCTCCATACCTTCGCCTAAATCGCGAATATACTCTTGGTGCAAGGTGTGCGAATCATATTCTGGGTGGCCAGTAACAAACACGTTACGTTTATCTTTAGTCGCCGCGAGGTAGACGCCAGCCACATCGGAAGTCGCCAAAATGTCTAAATCGGTGTGTTCTTCGAGATACTCTGGCGAAAAATCGGCGTAGCGAGAGTGTGGAGCCAAGAAGGTATCATCAAAGCCACGTAACACTGGATGGTAAGGCTGGTGGATTTTGTGATGGTACACACCAGAAAGCTTCTCTTTACGCGTTCGTTTTGGAAGATCGTAGAGAAGTTTTAGACCTGCCTGCGCAGCCCAACAGACGTAGAGTGTTGAAGTTACATGGTCTCTTGCCCAGTTCATTATCGATTGCAGATGCTCCCAATAAAGCACATCCTCAAATTGAACTAAGCCCAATGGTGCACCAGTAATGATCAGCCCATCAAAGTTGCGATTTTTGACCATTTCAAATTGGCGGTAGAAGTTGTCTAGATGTTCTGTTGGCGTGTTCTTACTCGGTCTATCATCAATGCGTAAAAGCTCGATGTCTACTTGGAGTGGGCTGTTTGATAGCAAGCGTAAGAATTGCGTTTCAGTCTCAATCTTCTTAGGCATAAGATTGAGGATCAGAACCTTTAGCGGTCGAATTTCCTGAGTCGACGCGCGTGATTCTGGCATGACAAAGATGTTCTCAGTGCGTAACACGTCAGAAGCAGGTAGTTGATCGGGGATCTTAATAGGCACAGCTTTCTCCCTAAGCTTGATTGTGGACGTCTATACTTCCAAACTTAACCCAATCACACAGAGATGTCGATAGCTATATCGAGCCAATTTATAATATGATTCATAGCAATGAACACAAACAATGTGAAATATGACCGTTAAACTGACGCTGATTCGCGGGCTGCCAGGCTCAGGGAAAAGCACTTTGGCTCAGACATTCAACGCACAACATCTAGAAGCCGACATGTTCTTTATTGAACCGTCTGGAGAATATGTTTATCAACCAGACAAAATTGCCGATGCTCATCAATGGTGTCAAGCGATGACAGAGCAGTGCCTGAAAGAAAAGCGAGATGTCGTTGTATCCAACACTTTCGTTCAGCGCTGGGAAATAGTGCCGTATTTCAATATGGCTAAACGCTATGATGCTGAGTTTGAAGTGCTTGAATGCACCAATGATTACGGCAACATTCACGGTGTGACGCAAGAAACGATCAATAGTATGAGGAAACGGTGGCAATCATGGCGAAACGCACGCCAATCGTCGAAATGACTTCTTATGGAATCTATCAAGGCTGGGATTCCAAATCTAAAAACCTACCAAAAATAGCACAGTTCACGACCAAGGTTGTTGCCGAAGAGGGGATCGAATTTGGTTTTATTGTAAATATTAAAAGAGCCAAAGGAGAGGTGATCGAGTTTTGCATCGACCACCCAGGAATAGTGGGTAAAAAAGGCCAAATCCTCGAACCTTTTACCGGCGATATGCATGTTGGGAGCAATGATTGGGACTTCTACTTGGGGGATACCATACAGTTGCTTGGTGATATGAACGGATATGAATCAAATCTCGGCAAGTGGCGTATGACCATCTCGATGAGGGACAATGTTGTTGCTGACAAAACGTTTGAACTTTACGCACGTGATGAGGGAGAGTTCTGGAAGCAAAGAGGTTTTTAAGCGACGGAGCCACAGAGTATTGGCATTGCGAAATCGTCTGATTCATTAAAGATTAATAACTTAGATGTATATCAAGCTAAACATAGGCTATTTTTACTAGACTAGATGGTTAATAAAGAATTACAAAAATAGTCAATGAAGCAGATGCGCTTGCTAAACCTTAATCTACAAACGAAAACCGCCCTGTACTTTTTACTAGGTCTTTTGGGTGTCACGCTGAGCTGCCTTTATATCACACGTTACTTCTTCGTTGTTAGCCTGAGTAATTTGGAAACAATGGAGTCGAATCGAGCCAGTCAACAGGCTCAGCATGTCATTGCGATGATGAGTGACAAACTGGCAGAACACTCTTATGACTGGGCCTACTGGGATGAGAGCTATGAAGTTCTCCTTGGCGGCGATCTAAAAGGTTACCGTGAACGCAACTTAGCACCAGAAACTTTGGATGCACTTAGCGTTGATCTTATGTTGCTCACCGATCTGCATGGGCAGGTCGTGGAAGGGATTTCTCTGACTGAAAGTGAGACTCAGCTGTTGGTTGAGTCGGTCGCGACAAATGAGAGAGTCGTCAAACATATCAATTCGATGAATCGAGTGTTGGATAGTGCCAGAGATGGTTTGAGTGGCCTGTTCTCGGTCAATGGTGACGTTTGGACACTTGCAGTTACTCCAGTGAGAAACAGCGATGGTACCTCAGCGTCGTTAGGTTGGTTGATTTGGGGACGCAATCTCTCTGTCAGATTTCCTGGAGACTTTAAGTCAATTCTTGTCGCTGATAACCAAATCGTGAATGTGGATAGCATCACTTCAACGCCAGATGTGGACTCTAGATCCAAAATTGACAAGACCGAGCAAGCCATGACCCAACTGGCGGACTTACACGGAGTTTCGGGGCAGGTTATTGCGCAACTAGAAACGACCATCGAACGTGTTCATTTTCAGAAAGGGAACGTGCTGTTCACCTATTTGTTCGCTGCCGTAGCGATTGCGACAATCGTTATTTCATTGATTACTTATCTTACATTTAAGCGCCGCGTCGCGGTTCGTTTCTCTGACTTAGAGAAAGATATTGATGCGCTTTTTTCTGCCTATCAACTTGAAGGTCTTGATCAGCCTAATAAAGATGAGTTGGATAGACTAACGAAGCTGGTTCAGACCCTCGCAAATAACACTTCCGCTACCCAAGAGCAGCTACTGGATGCCAAGCGGAAGTTCGATGCGTTGTATCAGAGTCGCACGACGGCAATTCTCTTGGTGAGAGCTAGGGTAATTGTCGATATCAACCCAACAGCATTAGATCTACTGAATTATCAGTACGATGATTTAATGAACCAGCCGCTCGATGTGTTGTGCCCAGATTCTGAGCAGCCTGAATGTCAAATTGACCGTATGTATCACAGCTTTAGGCAGGGGCAGACTCAGTTTGAAGCGCAGATGATTACCAGTAGTCATGAAAAGATAGACTGTAAAATTGAAATCAGCATGATCCAGTATCAGGGACAAAGTACGCTGATGCTGTCGATTGTTGATGTACGTGAACACAAACAACAAGCTAAGTTGATTGAGGATCTGGTTGAACGAGACCATCTATCGGGTCTATGGAACCGAAAATCCATTATGGAACAAGCCCGTAATTTACTCGGTATAGCACCCAATAGATTCTCGTTTATGTACGTATCCGTCCCTAATTTGTCTCATATCTCTGAAGTGTATGGTCACCAAATCTTTGATGCAGCGATGGAATTGATGGCCTTTAAATTTGGTGAGATGTTGACGCCATACCCAGTAGGGAGAATCAGTGAGCATGAATTCTTGGTGCTGATTGCCAATCGTCTCGATTGCGAGAAAGCGATTCATAGCGCTGAACAAATGATGATTGGGTTAGCTGACAAACATACCGTAGAAAATGTTGAGTTGGATCTGAAATGTGACGTTGCTTTTGTCAGCCCTGAAATTACTCATGAGCCCCTCGACACATTAATTCAGGCTGCGATTTATAGTATTACAACAGACAAAAGTGTCCGTAGACTCCCTAGTGTGGTCACTGTGAACAGCGAACTATTCGAATCGGCGAAAACAGCAGTCGCAATTAAGCGGGATTTAAGTGGTGCCATTGCGAATGGAGAAATCCTCGCGGTGTATCAGCCAATCGTTGAAGCCAGCAATGGTGAAATCAATGGATTTGAGGCTCTAGCGCGTTGGCAGCATCCTGATTTTGGCTTTGTGTCACCAGGTGTTTTTATTCCTCTTGCCGAACAGAATCAACTCATTATTGCGTTAGGTGAAAGTATCTTAGAGCAAGCTTGCGTGTTTATTCAGCAAGTCAATTTGATGCGGAAGCGAACTGGGCAGGCGATGCTGACGGTCCATGTGAACCTTAGTGCTCCACATTTCTATCACGCAGATTTACCTCAACTGTTGGTCAAGTTAATCGATAGCTATCAGCTGCAAGCCGGTCAGTTGGTGATTGAAGTCACTGAAAGCATGCTGATGAGTGGTGAGCAGGAAGTGATCAGTCGAATGGAGCAAATGAAAGCGCTTGGCGTGCTGTTCGCTCTAGATGATTTTGGCACGGGCTACTCTTCATTCAGTACGTTATGTAGCTTCCCATTAGATATTGTAAAACTCGACAAGTCATACATTGACCAAATTGAGCACAATGACAGAGCGAAGAGTCTGGTGCGAAACATTGCCAACATGGCTCAAGAACTTGGCTTGACCACAGTAGCAGAAGGCGTAGAGACGGCATCTCAGGTGCGTCGCCTCAAGAGCTGGAGCATCGAAGAAATACAGGGCTACTATTTCTACAAGCCGATGCCGAGCGACAAGATTTTTGAGTTACTCGATCGTTCACGTAGTTAGCTAAGTCAATGCACTAAGTCTCAATAAAAACGCCTCCAAACATGGAGGCGTTGTTGTTTTTACGTGCCGTGTTATCGACTTAAAGCAATACGCTGTTGGGCGGTATGTTTCTGATAGCTGTAATGGGCGAGAGCACACCAAGCGAATGCTTGAATCCACAGCTGACTATACAGCCCTCTGACCGTTTGCCAGTCACCACCCATTTGATTGATAGTCAGAAAGCTTTTAATTGCTGCTGTACTTGGAAATAGTTGAGCCAACCACACGATCGGGCTTGGAATCGCCTCAGTCGGCCAGATAAAACCGGCGCTGAAAACCAACGGCATCGAACTAATTAAAACCACTAGGGTCACTAATTCTCGTCGCGGTGTGACTGCACCAAGCCAGATACCAATCGCAGCTGAACCGAGCAAGAAAGGGAGCAGTAGCAAGATAATCTGACTTGCATGAGCGAGTTGATTCACTCCATGCATGGAAAAGCTGGCGCCAAAGTAGTACATACTCAAAAAGTAATAGATACCAATCAGCACTAGATAGCGTACAGAAAGTAATTTGAAAGGAGAAACCTGACTCCAATAACCTGTCCCATCGCGCTGACTACCGACCATCAAACCAGACGCCATTGCCAGGGTTTGCTGAAGAATTAGCACAAATACAGCCGGAACAACGTAGTCGACATAACCCATGGTTGGGTTAAAAGTCGGTTTTAAGTTCAATGTCGTGGCTGAATATTGATTGACGGCTTGTGAGAGTGGGTGTCCTTCAAGAACGAGTTTGGCCACTTTAGTTTGTGCAGATAATGTTCCGCCTGCTTGGGCTAAACCTTCTACAATTGTGCCGTACACTAAGAAATAAGAAGCATCGCCAGCGTAAGCAAGGGTTGGGCTTTTACCTAGCATCAAGTCTTTATAAAAATGCTCAGGAATCACCAAAATTCCACTGATCTCACCATTTAGAAACGCGGCGCGTGCATCTGCTATGGTGTGATCGCGCTGTACGACTTTAACCTGTGGTGTCGCGTCAACCATACGTTCAAGCTGATAACTGGTTTTGCTCTGGTCAAGATTGACGATACTAATCTTCTGTTCCCTTGGAGTCTGATGACTGTAGGGCAAAGGGTAGAGAAACGAGTAAAAAACAACGCCACCAAATACGGTCAGGACGACGACAGGATTCGTCAATATCGCTCTAATCTCTGATTTGACAAGTTCGAACAAGCTCATCGTTGCTCCTTACTTTGTGGCAATCCTGAATCGATGGAGAGATGCTTGTTAATCAGTAACATCACCATAAGCAATGGCACTGCGTAACCAAACATCGGCAGTAAATGTTGCAATGATGACATTGGCGGCAAACCATAACTGACCTGACTAACTTGTACCTCGATGTAGTGGCTGATTGGTAGTAGTGCTCTCCACGCCTGAGCAAGGCTGCTCATATCGGTCACAGGGAAGGTGATGCCCATGAAAGCGAAGCTAGGCGCGGTAAATGCTCCGGCAAAACTTATGGCACGAGCCGCATCTAAGGTGAGAAAGAAAAACAGGCTACCCATGATCATGCACGCGATAATCGTGACCCATTGAGCAAATACTAGGGTGACAAAGCTACCGTTCATCGGCCACTTAAAGCCGAGATAAAACCAGCATAGAAAGGCAAAACCTTGCAGTGCGAATACCCAACTGTACGGCAGTAGCGTGTTCAATAACGATTTGAATGGCTGAAGTTGTAGCCAAACTTTCAGCCCACGATCCCGAAGATTCGCTGACAGGATTAGGATGGTGCTGACGACAATAACGATTTGCCAAAGCGCAGGCACAACCGCAGAAACCAAAAACTGAGCGTAGTTGGAATTTTTGTTAAACAGTGGCGTAATTTGAGTTCTGATTGGCACAGCACTCGCCATTGCAGAAGCAAGAACATGGTTGCCTTGAGCTAAGTTACCAATGGTACTTAGCTGGGCGTTAAATGTACCTTGAGCCTGTAAAAAAGCGGAGTTTACCAGTTTTCCGATAAGGATCATCTGGCTGTTGTAAAACACACTGACTTGCGGCGCCAACTGTTTGTATGTGTCTTGCTCAAAGTTGTATGGGATAACTGCATAGGCATAGATATCGCCTTGAACTAGCGCTTGTTTTGCATCACTGACACTTTGGTATTCGCGTTGAATCGCCATACTTGAGGTTGCATCGTAGTATCGAATCAGCTGCTGTGACAACGCACCTTTATCCAGATTAACCACCCCAACAGGGAGATTTTGGGCTATTCCTTGCGAGAATATCGCCCAAATCATCACCGCAAGTAGAATAGGGATCCACGTCAGACTGGAGAGCAACCACTTGTCACGACGGATCACTGCTAACTGAGAGGTGTTGTGAATTTGCATATATTTTGCAACCGTTAGTCTAACTCGACGACTAAGCTCATTCCCATACGCAGCCCTTGCTGTGGCGTGGTAGGAATGGCTTCGACTTCAAAGGTGCGGAGATCAAACCCTTGTGAGGCATCAGTGGAGCGCCAGGTTGCGAAATCACCCATAACTGAAATGTGTGAGACCTTGAACTCCACTTGCTTATCAAGTGCTGGTAGGTAAGCGTTGAATGTCGCGCCTTTGTTGAAGTACTTCAGCCAGTCTTCTCTGACATTCAATACCGCCCATGAATCTGCTGTGTCAATCACAGTCACGACAGGAAAACCCTGAGGAGCAAGCTCACCACTTTGCAGCAGAACTTGTGAAACCTCACCTTTGAACCAACTCTTGATGGTGGTGTCTTGTGCATAGGCTTCAACTTCGGCTACTGCGCCCGCCGCCATGCGAGCTTTTTCGGCTGCCGCAAGTTTGGTTTCACTACGCGCACCTTCCTGAGCCAGTTTGTACATCTGGTAAGCCGCACTTTCGGTGTATTTTGCCGCATCCCATTGAGTCTTAGCTTCATCGCGCTTTTGTTCGGCGACGACACCATCTTGATAGAGATTGTTAACACGCAAGTAAGTCTTTTCCATTAACGCAGAAGCGGCTTTGGCTTTTTGCCATTGATCTTTAGCGGCTTGAATTTGCTGAATTCTGGCGCCTTTTTCAGCCTCCAACGCCATAGCATCAGCCGCTTTTTCACCCGCTTTCGCTTGTTCGAGCTTCGCTTCGATTTCAGGACTGTGTAGGGTGAAAATCAGGTCACCCTGTTTAACCTGATCGCCCTTACGGACCAAAACGTGATCAATGCGCCCCGGTACTTTGGAAGAGATGCTGTATTGCTGAGATTCAATCTGACCTTGCAAACGCACAGGTTTAGGCTGGTATGCTTGATAGAAACTATAGCCAATCCAAGATGCGACACCGAATGCAACGGCAGTGATCAGAAGTGGTTTTGCATTTTTCATCTTAGACCCTTTTATAAACGAGAAGTGTTGATAGCATTGTGTTGGTATTGGCTAAATGCGTCCATTTTGTTGGACAATGCCAGCAGTTTTGATAGCGAGATGAGGTAGTTAAAGCTCGCGACAGATTGCTGGGTTTGTACACTGGCCAGATAAAGCTGAGCATCAACCACGTCCGTTGATGTAGAAAGACCTTGAGAGAATGCGGTCTGACGAAGCTTAAGATTTTCGTTGGCCAAATCGAGACTTGAGGTTAATCCTTCCACCTCTTGCTGCGCTTGCAGAGCTTCAAGATAAGTTTTCTGGACAAGAACAGACAAGTCCTGCTTTGCTTGTGCTTTAAGGTAACGGACTTGAGAAACCGCACTGTGCGCGGCTTTTACTTGATCACTGCGACCTGAGTTTTCGATCAGCGGAATGTTGACTCCGACTCCCACCAACCAGTCCGGTTTCATTTGACTTGCCAATGAGTCGTCTTCGTGAAGACTATAATCGCCGTAAAGATAAACCTCTGGGTAGTACTTGCCTTGCTCTGCTTTGATCAAGCTTGATGCTTGCTTCTCTTTAGCGTCAAGTAGCGCTAAGCCAGGGTAAGTTGCCAGTGTCTGTTCGACAAATAGAGTTTGATCCGGCAAGTTCTGATTGACGAATAGCGTATCAGCGGGCTCAACGGTGGTGGTTTGGTTAAGGATTTTGGTCAATGCGGCGCGAGCAATTTCTAAACTCATTTGTGCCTTTTTGCGCTCAACCACTGCTTTGTCGAGGGCTGACTCTGCCTGAAGTCTTTCAACGCGAGCTATTTGCCCTTGTTGTTCCATCTTTACTGCATTGTCACGGTGTTGAGTGAGGCCTTGCTCGACAAGTTGGCGGGTTTTCACCACCTCTTGCGCCAGTACGACAGAAAAGTAATATTTACTCAAATCCTCAAAGCGCGCTTGTGTTTCCATCGCGAGTTCACTGCGGGCTTGATCTTTTTTGCCTTCCGCTGCCGATTGCGCAGCATTAATTCGACCACCAGTAAAAATAGGCCAAATAGCGCGAATTGAAGAAGTGAAGATATCGCGTTCGCTGATGGTTGATGTCACACCACCTAGCTGGGAGATCAGTGGAGTGAGCATAGGACCAAGTACAGGGCCCAAATTTGGCAGTGCCTGACCGGTACTTTCAACAAGTTGCTCACCAGAGACCGTGACGTCTTTGTCTAAACGAGTGAAATTGGCACCGATCAATACCGAGGGTAGATTGAGATTATCCGTTGCATTTTCGAGATGCTCATAACGTTCAACATTCGACCGTTGAGCCGCCAGTGAATAGTTCTCTTGCTGTAAGACCTGCCATGCTTGCTCAAAGCTTATGGCCGCAGAGTGCGAAACAGGGGAGTAGAGTCCAAGGCAACCAAGGAGCAGCGCAGCGGGACGCAACGACATAGTAATGTACCCTAATTATTAAAAAATAGAGTTTATACTCTAGTGTGCAGTGTGGCAATCGCAACGCACAAAAAAGGGGGCCGAAGCCCCCAAAAACCAACATAGGAATGTTACTCAGTTATTGTTCGACCTTACTTGGGGTCGGTTTTAGCTTTTGCAACAGCTTGACTAACACTGGGCTAAACAGAACAAGAGTTGCTAGTACAGTGAAGACCAGAGTGATAGGACGTTCCCATAGGAAGCTCAGTTCACCATCACTAATCATTAGTGCTCGACGTAAGTTCTCTTCCATTAGACCGCCTAAGATGAAACCAAGTAGCAGCGGTGCTAACGGGAAGTTGGCTAATCGCAAAGCAATAGCAGCCATGGCAATCAACAGCATCACAAACACATCCATAGTGTTAAATGACACTAGGTAAACACCCGTTATCGAGAAGAACAGAATCATTGGCAACAATACCGTTCTTGGCACTGCAAGCAGTTTAGAAATGTACGGGATCAATGGTAGGTTGAGAATAACCAGTACAATGTTACCAAAGTACATTGAGATGATAACTGACCAGAATACATCAGGGTGCTCTACAAACAGGCGAGGACCAGGTTGGATACCGTAAGCTATCAACGCACCTAGCATGATCGCAGTCGTACCTGAGCCAGGAATACCCAGAGTGAGTAGCGGTACAAATGAACCGCTAGACGCCGCATTGTTTGCAGATTCTGGTGCCACCAAACCACGGATGCTACCTTTACCAAATTGTTCTTTTTTACCTTTTGGTGCAAGGTTTCGTTCCATACCGTAGCTAAGGAAAGCGGCGATTGTCGCGCCTGCACCTGGTAATACGCCTGTAAAGAAACCAAGAATTGATGAACGAATTGAGACGGGAGCGACTTCCTTGAACTCCTCTTTGGTCACTTTCATGCTACCAATGTTGCTCATCTTAGCTTGCTCTTCCGCGCTGGTATCATTCTCTGGCTTTAGAATGCCCATCAGCGTTTCGCCCAGTGCAAATGTTGCCATCGCGAGCAATAGGAAGCTGAAACCATCCATTAGATCGGTAAGACCAAATGTGAATCGCTCAACACCGACACCTTTATCGATGCCGACGGTTGATAGCATCAGGCCAAGCACAGTCATCATCCACGCTTTGATTACCTGACCTTTACCTGCAAAGGCTGCAACAGCCGATAGACCAAGTAGCATCAGTGCGAAGTAGTCCGAAGACTGGAAGCTAAGCGAAACGCTGGCTAGAGCAGGAGCGGCAACAAGCAGCATGATGGCAGATAGCGTACCGCCGGTGAACGACGAGTAAGCAGCGAGTGCAAGCGCTTTACCAGCCTGACCTTTCTGAGCCATAGGGTAGCCGTCAAATGCGGTTACAACAGTTGAGGAACAGCCTGGCGCGTTGATCAGAATGGATGAAGTTGAGCCACCAAATACGGCACCGTAGTAAACACCTGCCATCAGGATCAGACCTGACGAAGGGTCTAAACCGTAAGTGATAGGTATCATTAGCGCGATTGCAGAAATAGGGCCGAGACCCGGCAGCATGCCAATAAAGGTACCGACGAAACAACCAACGATCACCATCATGATGTTCATTGGCATTACGGCAGTAGATAGGCCTTGTAAGATTCCATCTAACATAATGTCATTTCCTATAAATTACGACCACAAGCTGAAAATAACACCAGGCTCTAAGTAGATATCTAGGCCTTGGGTAAGAAGTAGGTAGAACGCAATAACAAATGGGAAAGAGGCACCAAGCAACACTTTCACACGACGTTCACCTAACAAATAGAAGCCAGCCAGCAAGAACAGACTGGTTGCTAACACAAATCCGATGTACGTCAGACCGACGCCATAAAGTGCCATTAACACTAAGAAGCCAATCAGCAGTTTCCATTTGAATTCAAGCACAGCTCCACTTTTAACATCAGGTTGACCCGTAACGAGCAGGATCAAAGAGAGTCCAACGCCAATAAAGGTCAATATGGTTGGTAAAGTACGAGCGGTGAACGGTTCATACTCATCACCAGGGAACATTGGGATTTGGGACGTTTGGTAGCCGTAGCAAAGGCAGACGATTAAAAAAATCATCGCACCGACACGGTCACGGCATAGGAGATTCTCTTTAGAGAAAAAGCTCCCGTTTTTGAAAGAATTCGTTGGCAAGTCCGACATATCCAACTCCATAAACGTAACAGGCAGGGGAAATAAAAAGCCGTACAAGAGAGTTAATGAGCATGTTTCACTAACAAATAAGCCATTTGCTGCTAGTCAAGGAGGCTTAACTGTTTATACATAAACAGAGGAGATTGTTTGTTACTCATGTACGGCGAAAGGGGAAGAGGGTGAGTTGTTCACCCTCAAACTAGGTTAAAAATCTATTTCAGGAAGCCTAGCTCACGCATTAGGTCCCCCATTTGCTTCTCTTGATCTTCAAGGAAAGCGTAGAATTCTTTGTCTGCTTTGTAGTTGTCGATCCAGCCGTTACGGTCACGAACCACTTTCCACTCATCAGTTTTGTACATCTTAGTAAGTGCTGCGTTCCACTCGTCGATCTTCGCTTGGCTAGCACCTGGTGCTGCAAAGAATCCACGCCAGTTAGCAAACACAGTTTCGTTGCCGTATTCCGTTAGTGTTGGGATATCTGGAGCCACTTCTAGACGCTTAGGAGCGGTGACAGCAAGAATTTTAACCTGACCAGATTTCGACATTTCTAGTACTTCGCCCAGACCAGTAGAAAGAAGCTGAGTTTCACCAGAAAGTAGAGCAGCCATGGCTTTACCGCCTGCATCGTACGCAATGTAACGTACTTTCTTCGCGTCGAAGCCTTCACCTTTGAATGCAGCAGCAACCACTAGGTGGTCCATACTGCCTCGTGCTGAACCGCCAGCAATTTTCACTTTACGTGGGTTCGACTCGAAATCTTTAACTACGTCTTCCCAAGTGTTGTAGCCAGAGTCAACGGCCGTCACGATTGCACCATAGTCGGCGATTGTTGCTGCAACTGGAGTTAGGTCGCGGAATGATTGAGGGAAAATACCAGTCAACGAACGAACGACGATCGGTGTAGAGTTAACCATCAGAGTATCTTCTTGACGCTGTGCTGTTTCGATTAGGTGTGCAATCGCTTTACCGCCGCCGCCACCAGATAGGTTCTGGAATGAGACATTTTCAACGATGTCAGATTTAACAAGAACATCGCCTGTACCACGAGCTGTCATGTCCCAGCCACCACCAGCGCCACCAGGGATTAGAAAGTGGATTTTCTCAACATCTGCTGCAAAAGCGTTGAAAGAAAAAGACGCAGCGATGATGGATGCTGCCAGTGTTGGTTTGAGTACCTTAAACATGATTCACGTTCCTTATGTGTACGCCTGTTCTTCATTGAGAACTGGCTTATCGTTATCAATTATCTGCTACCAAGGAAGGGATACTTGCTAGTAGATGAACATAAGGTTAATAGTGTGTTAAAACTTTGTCTGTAATGCGTTGATAAAAACAATATTGGGCATTTTGGTGGTTTTGTTCATAAAGTTCACGGCATGACGTCGTCAACCAAAAGTCGGCAAAACTGAGAAATAGGCAAGCCAGAGCCAAATCGATTAAGGTCAGTTGCTGATCCTTTTGTCACAATCGCTTGGCTATTAACCACGATAGCTTATTGGCTATCCACTATCAGTAGTTTGGCTGTGCGATAAGCGAAAGCCATGCTTTCCACTTCGTTTGGTCGCTGGATGAGATGATCGACAGAAGGAAGTACGACAAAGAACACCAGTGGTTCTGGATAGATGTACTTCCACGTATGGTCACTAGAGGACTTTTTGTATGCCTTGAGATTGATGGTCAGTACCAATTGTTCAGGGGCGAGTCTACTGCCTTTAAATTTACCCAGCTCGTGAACGGCTCCCCACAGAGAGTCTAATGAACGCTCATGGGTACTCTTGAGAAACATCTCTAACTGTAATGTATTCTGTTCATTCTGTTTTATCGTGCTAATGCGTTGGGTGAAACGTAGTCCTTGTTGAAAAGGGAGGTAATCTAGGGAATTGTCGACAATCTGATTTTGCTGTGGGCATAGCTGAACAGAATCGCTGGCTTGTTGGCTTGCATAAAGTTCACAGCTGAACTGTTTGATTATCTCTTCTAAAGCTAGATGAAATTGCTCACTTTTTAGATCTTCTACCGTCACCGCTTGGTTTTCTATCGCTTCAGCGAAGACCTGCTCGAAAGACTGATTCACACTGTGTTTGTCTTCAACCAGCACGAACTCGTTATGCACAATCGCCGCTTTGAGCACATTGTTCGATTCGATAACAGTGATGTCATCATCTGAGTACGTTACGTCTCGTATCTGGGGATAGTAGGGCTGACGTTCTGCTGGAGAAAACATCGAGCAACCAGCCAAAGTAACTACTGTTAACCCTAATAGTATGGTTTTAACCTTACCAACGCGCATAAGCCTTTGTCGTTATTTATTGGTGAATGTATCTAGGATACTAATTGTATACTGACTGAGAGTCATTGATATCCTTGCAATAATGTTGCCCTAGGTCACATCACCGTTTTTCTTTGCCTTTGTGTGCTTATCTCATTACTGGCATTTAGCCTACTACCTTAGTCTAAATTGTCGACAATCTACTTGATTGTCGACAATATAATGGTCTATTTTAATTCTGTACCAACAAATTGTAGACAGTCTGCTGTCGTTAGCGTGAGTAATTCAGATATGAACCTAGAACTTAAATCTCGTCGTAAAGAAGGCGCGGCCGAAAAAGAGAATACTAAATCTGAGACGCTGACAGAGTCTTTGGTCGAGGCGATAGTCAATGGCGATATTGCACCAGGCAGTAAAATCTCTGAGCCGGAACTGGCAAAGAGTTATCAAGTTAGCCGTGGCCCGTTGCGTGAAGCGATCATGCGCCTTGAGGGATTAGGTTTGATTGAGCGCATTCCTCATGTCGGTGCACGTGTGATTACCTTCTCTCCCGAAAAACTTATCGAGCTCTATTCAGTGCGAGAAGCTCTAGAAGGGATGGCAGCTCGTTTAGCCGCTAGGCATATTACAGCTGAAGAGTTGGCGGGCCTTGAAGCCGTTTTGTCGACACATTCAAATCATATTGATGAAGTCGAAGGCGCGTCCTATTTTCACCAGCACGGTGATTTCGACTTTCACTACCGAATCATTTTAGCCAGTCGCAACAGCCAGCTGATTTCGTTGTTATGCGATGAGCTTTACCACTTACTGCGCATGTACCGCTATCAGTCACCGCGAGCACAGTCTCGTCCGGTAGAAGCGTTGGATGAGCACAAATACATTTTGCAGGCGATCCGTAACCGTGATGAAGAGTTGGCTGAAATGCTAATGCGTCGTCATATTTCTGGAAGCCGCACACTGATTGAACAACAAATCCTAAGGGACTAGAGGAAACAGTCATGAGTTTATCTCAAGGGGCGAAGTTCAGACTTGCCGTCGAGCAAAATAACCCACTTCAAATCGTCGGAACGATTAATCCGTACTGCGCCATGATGGCGAAAAACTTAGGTCATCAGGCGATTTACTTGTCAGGTGGCGGTATCGCCAATGCTTCGTATGGCTTGCCTGACCTGGGTATCACCACTCTAAACGATGTTTTGGTTGATGTAGAGCGTATTACAAACGCATGCGACTTACCGTTACTGGTTGATATCGATACCGGTTTTGGTGGAGCGTTTAACATCGCGCGTACCATCAAAGCGATGGAGAAGGCTGGTGCTGGTGCGGTACATATGGAAGACCAAGTTGCTCAAAAGCGTTGTGGTCACCGACCGAATAAAGCGATCGTTAGCCAGCAGGAGATGGTCGACCGAGTCAAAGCGGCCGTTGATGCTCGCAACGATGAAAGCTTTGTCATCATGGCACGCACCGACGCCTTGGCTGTTGAAGGTATCGACAGTGCGATAGAGCGTTCTATCGCTTGTGTGGAAGCTGGGGCGGATATGATTTTCCCCGAGGCGATGAACAAACTAGAGCAGTACGTTCAGTTTTCTCAAGCTTTAGAGCAGGCGACGGGCAGACATGTTCCAATCCTTGCCAACATTACTGAATTTGGTCAAACGCCTTTGTATGGTTGTGAAGAGCTGGCTAAGTCACGAGTGGATATGGTGCTTTACCCGTTAAGTGCGTTCCGAGCGATGAACAAGGCGGCGGAAACCGTCTACAAACACTTGTTGGAAGTAGGGAACCAAGAAGCGCTCACGGAATCAATGCAGACGCGCAAAGAGCTCTACGCTCACCTCAAATATCACGATTATGAAGATAAGCTGGATCAGCTATTTTCAGAAGGAAAATAATCACTCGGAAGCCCAGGAAAACGAATTCGGAATTAATCCAATAACGTGAAATCGTCGGCTATTAAATCGCTCCGCTAAAGAGAGCAGTAGCCGATGGAAAAGGAGTTCAAAATGTCTCAAGCATCAAACAAAACAGCAGAGTTAGGCGGCGCAGGCCTACGTGGTCAGAGCGCAGGTAGCACGGCTTTGTGTACTGTCGGAAAAACGGGAACAGGACTGACGTATCGTGGTTACGACATTACCGACCTAGCTAACAATGCGCAGTTCGAAGAAGTTGCACACTTATTGTTACGCGGTCACCTTCCAACTCAAACAGAACTGGATGAATACAAAACACGCCTCATCAGTTTACGTGGCCTGCCAGCAGAGCTAAAGCAGGCACTGGAGTTGATCCCAGCCTCTGCGCATCCGATGGATGTTATGCGCACAGGTTGTTCTGTGCTGGGCAACTTGGAGCAAGAAACCAGCTTTGATGAGCAGGTTGCTGCGACAGAACGTATGCTAGCGCTGTTTCCTGCCATTATTTGTTACTGGTATCGCTTTAGTCACGACGGTGTGCGCATAGACACGGCAGATCAGTCTGAGACTTGTATCGGTGGCTACTTCCTTAAAATGTTGACAGATAAAACACCCACAGACATGCACAAGCAGGTGATGCACTGCTCATTGATTTTATATGCAGAGCATGAGTTCAATGCGTCGACGTTTGCGGCGCGCGTGTGTGCATCAACATTGTCCGATTTGCATTCATGTATCACGGCGGCTATCGGCACATTGCGTGGGCCACTTCACGGTGGTGCGAATGAAGCGGCTATGGAGATGATTGAGGATTGGCAAACGCCTGATGAAGCTGAAGCTAATATCATGCAGATGCTAGCCAATAAGGACAAGATCATGGGCTTTGGTCATGCGATCTACCGTGAGAGTGACCCTCGTAACGCACTGATCAAACGTTGGTCAAAAGAGCTCTCACAGGCTGTGGGCGATACTCATTTGTACGCGGTTTCC
This sequence comes from Vibrio sp. M260112, assembly GCF_036533775.1. Taxonomy (NCBI): domain Bacteria; kingdom Pseudomonadati; phylum Pseudomonadota; class Gammaproteobacteria; order Vibrionales; family Vibrionaceae; genus Vibrio; species Vibrio sp. M260112. The sequence goes on from NZ_JATABH010000011.1 coordinate 85,224, forward strand.
GAGCGCGTAGAAGCGGTAATGAAGCGCGAGAAAGGATTATTCTGTAATGCCGATTTCTTCCATGCTTCGGCGTACCACTTTATGGACATCCCAACCAAACTGTTTACGCCAATCTTTGTGATGAGCCGTTTAACTGGCTGGGCAGCGCATGTTTACGAACAGCGTGCAAACAACCGCATCATCCGTCCGAGCGCGGATTATACAGGCCCTGATCATCAAGATTGGGTACCAATCGAAAACAGGTAACCCCACAAAAACTGCTCCCTCGCAGTTTGAGGGAGCGAAGAAAAACGATTTACCTGAATGGAAGCCGCTATGACTGTTAACACCCAATATCGCAAACCGCTTCCGGGAACTCATCTTGATTTTTATGATGCCCGAGAAGCTGTCAATGCCCTTTGTGAAGGGGCATATGAAACATTACCCTATACTTCACGTGTCCTTGCCGAACAGCTAGTTCGTCGCTGTGATCCAGACACGTTAACTCAAAGCCTACAACAGATTATCCAACGCAAGCGTGATCATGATTTTCCTTGGTATCCCGCTCGTGTTGTATGCCATGACATTCTTGGTCAAACGGCATTGGTCGATCTGGCAGGTCTTCGCGATGCCATTGCAAAGCAAGGCGGCGATCCTGCCAAAGTCAATCCAGTGGTTGAAACTCAGTTGATCGTTGACCACTCGTTAGCCGTTGAGCACGCGGGTTTTGAACCTGATGCATTTGAGAAGAACCGAGCAATCGAAGAGCGCCGTAACGAAGATCGCTTCCATTTCATTGAGTGGTGTAAAACCGCATTTGAGAACGTCAGCGTGATCCCTGCTGGTAACGGCATCATGCACCAAATCAATCTAGAAAAAATGTCTCCGGTTGTTCAAACAAAAGACGGTATTGCCTATCCCGATACCTGCGTTGGCACCGATAGCCATACTCCACATGTCGATGCTCTTGGTGTTATCGCGATTGGTGTGGGTGGTTTGGAAGCCGAAACGGTCATGCTGGGCCGCCCTTCAATGATGAGATTGCCAGATATCGTTGGTGTGAAGTTGATTGGTAAACGTCAGCCGGGCATCACGGCGACGGATATTGTCTTAGCGATTACAGAGTTCTTACGCACAGAACGGGTTGTTTCATCCTACTTGGAGTTTTTCGGAGAGGGTGCTCGAGACCTTACTATTGGTGATAGAGCAACGATCTCGAACATGACGCCTGAATATGGGGCAACAGCAGGTATGTTCTACATCGACGAGCAGACCATTAACTACCTTAAGTTAACTGGTCGTGATGACGAACAAGTGGCTCTGGTTGAACAATACGCTAAGCAGACTGGCTTGTGGGCTGATGATCTTGAAAGCGCGCAATATGAACGTGTATTGGAATTCGATTTATCAAAGGTCAGCCGCAACATGGCCGGTCCATCGAACCCACACCGCAGGCTGCCAACATCGGAATTAACCCAGCGTGGAATTGCGATGTCACCAGCAGAGCAGCCAGAGGTTGAAGATGGTCAGTTACCAGACGGTGCCGTGATCATTGCAGCGATTACGTCGTGTACTAACACCAGTAACCCGCGCAACGTGGTCGCGGCTGGTTTGGTGGCGAAAAAAGCCAACCAGTTGGGGCTTGTTCGTAAACCTTGGGTTAAATCATCGTTCGCGCCGGGTTCTAAAGTTGCCAAACTCTATCTTGAGGACGCTGGTCTACTTCCTGAGCTGGAGAAGCTCGGATTTGGGATTGTCGCGTATGCCTGTACTACTTGTAATGGGATGAGTGGCGCGCTCAACCCAGATATTCAACAAGAGATCATCGATCGCGATGTCTATACGACGGCAGTGTTGTCAGGTAACCGAAACTTCGATGGCCGTATCCATCCTTATGCCAAGCAGGCCTTCTTAGCGTCGCCTCCTTTGGTTGTTGCTTATGCCTTAGCCGGAACGATGCGTTTCGATATTGAACGTGATTCGCTAGGTAATGATCAAAATGGCAGTCCTATCTACCTCAGTGACCTTTGGCCAAGTGATGAAGAAATTGACGCAGTTGTTGGCAAGCATGTAAAACCTGAGCAGTTCAAGCAGGTTTACATCCAGATGTTCAAACTTAATGATGAACAACGTAACAGCAATCCTCTTTATGACTGGCGTGAGAAGAGCACATATATCCGTCGTCCTCCATACTGGGAAGGGGCGTTAGCGGGAGAACGCACGTTATCAGGCATGCGTCCGCTGGCGGTATTGGGCGACAACATCACAACGGATCACTTGTCACCTTCGAACGCAATTTTGGCAAGCAGTGCGGCTGGAGAATATCTCGCTTCCATGGATGTTCCTGAGGAGGACTTTAACTCCTACGCGACGCACCGTGGCGACCACCTTACCGCGCAACGTGCAACTTTTGCCAATCCGAAACTGTTTAATGAAATGGTCAAGGAGAATGGTGAAGTTGTACAAGGCTCGTTAGCACGAATCGAACCGGATGGCAAAGTGACACGCATGTGGGAAGCGATTGAAACTTACATGAATCGTAAGCAACCACTGATTATTGTTGCGGGTGCGGACTACGGCCAAGGTTCTTCTCGCGACTGGGCTGCTAAAGGGGTTCGCCTTGCGGGTGTCGAAGCAATTGTTGCTGAAGGTTTCGAACGTATTCACCGAACCAACTTAGTGGGTATGGGCGTCTTGCCGCTGCAATTCAAACAGGGGACAGACCGCAAAACTCTTGAGCTTGATGGCAGTGAATTGTACGACGTAATCGGTGAGATCAAGCCGGGAGCGGATCTGGCACTTGTCGTTACTCGCGCAAACGGTGAGAAATTTGATGTGCCTGTGACATGCCGATTAGATACGGCTGACGAGGTTAATGTCTACAATGCTGGCGGCGTATTGCAACGCTTTGCTCAAGACTTCTTAGCTCAGTAGGTGACGGTCATGAAACTACGTCAGATTAAAGTACCTGCGACCTATATGCGTGGCGGAACCAGCAAAGGGGTGTTTTTCAGTCTGCAAGACCTGCCGTTGGAAGCTCAACAGCCCGGTGAAGCGCGTGACCGTCTGTTAATGCGTGTCATTGGCAGCCCTGATGCTTACGCTAAGCAAATTGATGGCATGGGCGGCGCAACGTCTAGCACCAGTAAAACGGTGATCGTTTCTAAGAGTGAAAAACCGCAACACGATGTTGACTATCTATTTGGTCAGGTCGCGATAGATAAGCCGTTTGTCGATTGGAGCGGTAACTGTGGCAACTTGTCTGCGGCAGTTGGCCCGTTTGCGATCCATGCAGGGCTAGTCGACCCTGAACGCATCCCTGACAATGGTGTTGCTGTTGTCAGAGTGTGGCAGGCAAACATCGGCAAGACGATTGTGATTCACGTGCCGATTGTTGATGGGCAAGTGCAGGAGCTTGGGGAATTTGAGCTAGACGGCGTGACCTTCCCAGCAGCCGAGATTCAGGTTGATTTTATGCAGCCAGGGGATAGTTCGGGCAGTATGTTTCCGACCGGCAATGTTATTGATGAACTCAATGTACCGTCGGTTGGTAGTTTCGAAGCGACGATGATCAATGCGGGTATTCCAACCATCTTTATTGATGCTCATGCTCTTGGCTATACAGGCAGTGAGCTACAGCAAGACATTAACAATGATCAAGATGCTTTGGAGCGTTTTGAAACAATTAGAGCATATGGTGCGCTAAAGATGGGTTTGATTGACTCAGTCGAACAAGCACAAGCGAGACAACACACGCCGAAAGTGGCCTTTGTCAGTGAGGCGAAAACGTATGTTTCTTCGAGCGGTAAAGTGGTTGAAGAGCAGCAGATTGATCTGCTGGTCCGTGCTCTGTCAATGGGCAAGCTGCACCACGCGATGATGGGCACAGCGGCGGTCGCCATTGCTTCCGCTGCATGTGTACCAGGCACGATAGTAAACAGAGCCGCAGGAGGGGGAGAGCGTGAGTCGGTTACATTTGGTCACCCTTCTGGCACTTTGAAAGTAGGTGCTAAGGCGAGCGAGAGCGACAACGGATGGCTCGTTGAAAAAGCGGTTATGAGCCGAAGTGCTCGAATCATTATGGAGGGATTTGTGTACGTACCCTCCGATGTCTTTGCGTAGTTGACTGAATCTGACTACCTACAAGCAATGTCGAGACATACTGGAGGAAGCAATATGTCTGCATATGAAAAAGAATATCAATGGGCCCTCAATCAACCACAAGCGTTTTGGGGGGCACAGGCAAAACATATCGATTGGTTCAAAGCACCGGAAACCATATTGGCGAACGACGAGAATGGTGTAGAGCGTTGGTTCCCCGATGGGCTACTGAATACCTCGTGGCTTGCACTGGATTATCACTGTGAGCAGGGGCGTGGTGAACAAACTGCACTCATTTATGATTCTCCGGTCACAGACACCAAGCGAAGCTACAGCTACCGTGAGTTACGTGATCAGGTGGCAAAAATCGCTGGCATGCTTGCTCAGCAGGGCGTTGAAAAGGGCGATCGCGTTGTTATTTACATGCCGATGATACCTGAAGCGGCAATGGCGATGCTGGCTTGTGCTCGTCTTGGTGCTATTCATTCGGTGGTATTTGGCGGATTCGCTGCCAACGAACTTGCGGTGCGTTTGGAAGATGCTGAGCCCAAAGTCGTTATGACAGCCTCGTGTGGAATTGAAGTGAACAAAGTCATTCCATACAAACCATTGGTCGATAAAGCGATTAAGGACAGCCGTTGGAAGCCTGAGTACGTCATTGTACTGCAAAGGTCTCAGTGTGAAGCTTCTCTAGAGAGTGAACGTGATATTGATTGGCACAAAGCGTATCAATCTGCGTTGCCACATGCTTGCGTTCCTGTTCTGGCAACGGATCCGCTCTATATCCTTTACACATCGGGTACGACGGGCAAACCAAAAGGGGTTGTTCGAGATAATGGCGGTCATGCGGTCGCGATGAAGTACTCAATGACCTCCATCTACAACATCCCACAAGATGGCGTGTTTTGGGCAGCATCTGATGTGGGTTGGGTGGTTGGTCACTCTTATATTGTGTACGCGCCATTGATTCATGGCTGTACCACGGTGCTGTTTGAAGGCAAACCAGTGCGTACTCCAGATCCTGGTGCCTTCTGGCGAGTGTGCGAAGAGCACAAGGTTGATGTGTTGTTCTCAGCGCCAACCGCGTTTCGTGCGATTAAGAAGGAAGATCCGGATGGTCACTTCATTAAGCAGTTCGACCTATCAAAATTAACCACAATCTTTATGGCCGGTGAGCGCCTTGATCCACCAACATTGGAGTGGGTGGAAAGCAAGGCCGACAAGCCAGTGATTGACCATTGGTGGCAGACTGAAACAGGTTGGGCAATTGCCGGAAACCCGACGGGTATTGAGATGATGCCAGTGAAAGCGGGCTCAGCGACTAAGCCTATTCCAGGATATCAAGTTGAGATCCTTAATGAGCTTGGCGAGGCTGTTGAGGCGAATCAACAGGGCTTTGTTGCTTTGAAGCGCCCACTGCCACCAAGCTGTTTGCAAACGGTGTGGCGTAACCATGACCGTTTTGAATCCGGTTATCTAAGCCAGTTTCCAGGCTACTATGTTTCTGGTGATGGTGGCTATCTTGATGAAGAGGGCTACCTATTCATTATGGGGCGTATCGATGACGTGATTAACGTTGCGGGACACCGTCTATCAACTGGTGAGATGGAAGAGATAGTTGGCGGCCACCCTGCAATTGCCGAATGCGCTGTCATTGGCGTGCATGATGACTTAAAAGGTCAGTTACCTCTTGGTCTCGTCGTACTTAAAGATGGTGTGAAAGTTGATGATGCACAACTCGAAGGTGAATTGATCAATAAGGTACGCGAACAGATTGGTGCGGTAGCCTGCTTTAAACACGCGCTGGTGGTTGAGCGTTTACCTAAAACACGTTCTGGTAAGATTCTACGCCGTACCATTCGCCAGATTGCTGATGGTGAGCAATACACGGTACCATCAACCATTGATGATCCAACAAGTCTAGAAGAGATAGAAAAAGCACTTCACTCTTAGTTGGCGCATCTTACGTAGTTCAAGCCCCTCATACAAAGGTAACTCCTATCACTTAACGTGTTCGCAACGTACTGGATAGCAAACCATACTGTTGCGAACGGCCCCTCTGTAGCAGTGGGGTATTTTCTGATTTTTCATAATTTGTGATTGTTCACAGTCTCCTCGGTGCATTTTTTGCTTCCGGGCAACTTTTTGCTCGATCTGAGCAAGATCTTGCTCGATTCGAGCAAAAAGTTGCTCAGCTTGTATATTAACAAATGCTTAAATTATTGAAATATATGCATTTTCATTTTGGCACGCTTTTTGATTAAGAGTGAGTGTCATTACACACAACCTCTAAGGATTTTACTATGCCAACTCCATGTTATATTTCTATCGACGGTGAAACTCAGGGTCTGATCACGGCGGGCGCCTGTACGGCTGACTCTATCGGTGACTCTTATGTAGAAGGTCACG